>NZ_JBEZJL010000031.1:0-116943 GCF_040651755.1 Actinomadura sp. NPDC048394
TGATTGGGCGAGCGCGAACTCGCTTCGCGAGCTTCCCGGTGGGGCTCGCCTTCGGCTTCGCCCCACCGGTCAGATAGCGCGCTCGCGTGACGGCTCGGGTCGCTGCGTCCCCGTCCAGCCGGGCTCGCCTTCGGCTTCGCCCGGCGTGCGGACGGGGGTTGGTGCTTGGGTGGCTTGGGGGTGGTGGGGGAGGTTTTAGGCTTGGGTGGTGGGTGATCGTCCTTACGTGCTGCTGAGCTGCGCGATGTCGGTCGACGGGTACATCGACGACGCGGCGCCGGAACGGCTGCGGCTGTCCAGCGCCGCGGACTTCGACCGCGTCGACGCGGTGCGCGCTAGCTGCGACGCGATCCTCGTCGGCGCCGGGACCGTCCGGGCCGACGACCCGAAGCTGCTGATCCGCTCGCAGGCGCGGCGGGAGCGGCGGGCCTCGCGCGGGCTGCCGCCCGACCTCACCAAGGTGACGCTGACCTGGAGCGGCGACCTCGACCCGGGCGCGCGGTTCTTCACCACGGGCGAGTCGCCGAAGCTGGTGTACGCGCCGTCCGGCACGGTCGCGGAGCTGGCGGGACGGCTGGACGGGCTGGGCGAGGTCGTCGACGCGGGCGAGCCGCTGGAGCTCGCGGCGGTGCTGGCCGACCTGTCGGCGCGGGGCGTGCGGCGGCTGATGGTGGAGGGCGGCGGCGCGGTCCACACGCTGTTCCTGACGTCGGGCGTGGTGGACGAGCTGCAGCTGGTCGTGGCGCCGTTCTTCGTCGGCGACCCGTCGGCGCCGCGGTTCGTCCGGTCGGGGGTGTTCCCGCAGTCGCCGGAGCGGCCGATGCGGCTGGCGGAGATCACCCGGATCGGCGACCTCGCGCTGCTGCGGTACCTGGCGGGGAGCGAGCGTGGCTGACGCGATCATGGACGACGCCGGGTGGCTGGCGCTGGCCTGCGACCTCGCGACGCTGTGCCCGCCGTCGACGACGGCGTTCTCGGTCGGCGCGGTGATCGTCGGCGCGGACGGCCGGGAGATCGCGCGCGGGCACTCGCGGGAGGCCGACCCGCACGACCACGCGGAGGAGGCGGCGATCGCCAAGTCCGGCGGGGTGCTGCGCGGCGCGACCGTCTACAGCTCGCTGGAGCCGTGCGGGAACCGCGCGTCGCGGCCGCGGCCGTGCGCCGAGCTGATCGTCGCGGCGGGGGCGCGGCGGGTGGTGTTCGCGTGGCGCGAGCCGTCGCTGTTCGCCGCGGGCACCGGCGCGGAGATCCTCGAGGCGGCGGGCGTGGAACTGGTGGAACTGCCGGAGCTGGCGGGCGCGGCGCGGGAGCCGAACGCGCATCTGCTCGCCGGATGAGACTCTAGTCTCATTTCCCTTGCCAACCCCCCTCGACCGCGTGCAATGCTGAGCCAAGCAAGCATTCGGTCAGCGGATGCGCTCCGGACTCTCCGCGGCACCCCGGCAGGAGGCACTTCAGCATGCGCGAGCACGATCGGCTGTTCATCGGCGGCGAGTGGACGGCACCGGCCGGCACCGGCACCATCGACGTCATCTCCCCGCACACCGAGGAGGTCATCGGCCGGGTGCCCGACGGCACCGAGGCCGACATGGACGCGGCCGTCGCCGCCGCCCGGCGGGCCTTCGACGAGGGCCCCTGGCCGCGGATGACCCCGGCCGAGCGCGCCGAGAAGGTCGGCAGGCTGTCGGCGATCTACGCCGAGCGGCAGCAGGAGATGGCCGACCTCGTCACCGCCGAGATGGGCTCGCCGATCCTGTTCTCGGTGTTCGGGCAGGCCGCGATCCCGCAGATGGTGCTGCAGTACTACGTCGACCTCGCCGGCACCTACGCCTGGGAGGACGAGCGGCCCGGCATGCTCGGCCCGGTCACCGTCACCCGCGAGCCGGTCGGCGTCGTCGCGGCGATCGTCCCGTGGAACGTGCCGCAGTTCACGCTGATGCTCAAGCTCGCGCCCGCGCTGATCGCCGGCTGCACCGTCGTCGCCAAGCCGTCCCCCGAGACGCCCCTCGACAGCTACCTGCTGGCCGAGTGGATCAAGGAGGCGGGCATCCCGGACGGCGTCGTCAACATCGTCCCGGCGGGCCGCGAGGTCGGCGCCTACCTCGTCGCGCACCCCGGCGTCGACAAGGTGTCCTTCACCGGCTCCACCGCCGCCGGACGCAAGATCGGCGCGGTCTGCGGCGAGCAGCTCAAGCGGGTCACCCTGGAGCTCGGCGGCAAGTCCGCCGCGATCGTGCTGGACGACGCCGACCTCGCCTCCACCATCGAGGGCTTCAAGATGGCGTCGCTGATGAACAACGGCGAGGCGTGCGCCGCGCAGACCCGGATCCTCGCGTCCCGCCGCCGCTACGACGAGGTCGCCGACGCGCTGGCGACCATGGTCGGCGGCCTCACCGTCGGCGACCCGGCCGACTACTCCAGCGAGATCGGCCCGCTCGTCGCCAAGCGGCAGCAGGAGCGCGTCGAGAACTACATCCGGATCGGCCAGGACGAGGGCGCCAAGATCATCACCGGCGGGCTGAACCGGCCGCACGACCGCGGCTGGTACGTCGCCCCGACCGTGTTCGGCGACGTCCGCAACGACATGCGGATCGCCCGTGAGGAGATCTTCGGCCCGGTGCTCGTCCTGATCCCCTACGAGGACGAGGAGGACGCCGTCCGGATCGCCAACGACAGCGACTACGGCCTCGGCGGCTCCGTCTGGACCGGCGACGTCGACCACGGCGTCGAGGTCGCCCGCCGCATCCGCACCGGCAGCTGCGGCGTCAACCTCTACAGCCTCGACCCCAACACCCCGTTCGGCGGCTTCAAGAACAGCGGCCTCGGCCGCGAGCTCGGCCCCGAGGGCCTGAACGCCTACCTGGAGCACAAGTCCATCCCGCGTCCCGCCTGACGCCCTCCCCCGGACCCGCGTGCCGTCCCGTGAGCGCCTTCACGGGACGGCACGCGACGTCTCAGCCCCATCCACCGATCGGCTGATGCGGCGGATCAGCCGCCGCGTGACCGGTCGGTCGATGCCCAGCCGAGGGCCGCTCCGCGAGCCTTGAGGTCGTAGCGAGACGACCTGAGGAGCACGCGTTGGCGATCATCGAGGTGGACGGCCTCACCAAGCGGTACGGCGGCCGCACCGCCCTGGACGGGGTGTCGTTCTCCGTCGAGGAGGGCGAGATCTTCGGCATCCTCGGCCCGAACGGGGCCGGGAAGACCACGGCGGTGGAGTGCCTGGAGGGACTGCGCCGCCCCGACGCGGGCACGGTCCGCGTCCTCGGCCTCGACCCGCAGGCCGACGGCCGGGAGCTGCACCAGCGGATCGGCGTCCAGCTGCAGCAGACCGGCCTGCCCGGATCGATCCGGGTGCGGGAGGCGCTGGAGCTGTACGCCTCCTTCTACACATCACCCCGCGACCCCGCCGAGCTGCTCACGCAATGGGGCCTGGAGGACAAGCGGAACACGCGCGTCCGCAGCCTGTCCGGCGGGCAGGCGCAGCGGCTGTACATCGCGCTCGCGCTCGTCGGCGCGCCGCGCGTCGCGTTCCTCGACGAGCTGACCACCGGCCTGGACCCGCAGGCCCGCCGCGCCACCTGGGACCTCATCCGCCGGATCCGCGACGACGGCGTCACCGTCGTGCTGATCAGCCACTTCATGGACGAGGCGGAGGAGCTGTGCGACCGCCTCGCCGTGTTCGACGCCGGCCGCGTCGTCGCTGCGGGCACCCCCGGCCGGCTCATCGAGGACGCCACCGGGGGCGGCGGCCGGATGCGGTTCCGCCCCGCCGGCGAGCTGGACCTCGCGCTGCTCGCCGGCGTGCCCGGCGTCACGGACGTGCGGCGGTCCGGCCGGCACGTCGTCGTCACCGGCCGCGGCGACTTCGCCACCGCCGTCACCTCCGTCCTCGCCCGCAACCACATCGTGGTCGCCGACCTGCGCATCGACCAGCGCACCCTCGACGACGCCTACCTCGCCCTGACCGGCGGGCCGTCCCCCCGCGACTGAAGGAGCCGCAGAATGCTCGGCAAGATCCTGGCCATCGAGTTCCGGATGCGGATGCGCGAGGTCCTCACCCCGCTGTTCGCCCTCGCGCTCCCCCTCGCCCTGCTGTTCGGCTTCGGGCTGATGCCGGACGCCACCAAGCCGTCCAAGGACCTCGGCGGGCAGAGCACCACCGAGTACATGGCCGTCCTCGGCACCGGGATCGCGTTCGCGATCCTCAGCCTCATCATGCTGCCCGGGGTGCTGTCCGACTACCGCGAGCGCGGCGTGCTGCGCCGCATGCGCGCCACCCCCGTCCGGCCGTCGGCGCTGCTCACCGCCCAGCTGGTGATCAACGCGGGGGCGGGCGCGGTGACCGCCGCCGTCATGATCGTCGTCGGTGCGGCGGCGTTCGGCACCCCCGCCCCGCGCGGCTTCGGCTGGTTCCTGCTCGCCGCCGTCCTGTGCCTGCTCGCGCTGCTCGCGCTCGGCTCGCTCGTCAGCGCCGTCGTGCCGACCGGACGGGCCGGCAACGCCGTCGGGTCGCTGCTGTTCTTCCCCAGCATGTTCCTCGCCGGCGTGTACATCCCGTACGACCAGATGCCCCACACCCTGCAGCGGATCTGCGACTTCACCCCGCTCGGCGCCGGCATCCGGTCCATGCGGGACGCCTGGATGGGCCACACACCGCATCCGTACCACTTGGCGATAATGGCGGTGTACGCGGTGGTCGCGACGCTGGCCGCCGCCCGGCTCTTCCGGTGGGAGTGACGTGCCTGACCAGCAGTACGACGTCGACGCCTGGGAGCGGCGGGAGCAGAGCGTCCTGAACGTCGTCCCGTACGTCTCGCTCGGCCTCGCGACGGCGCTGGGCCTGCTGGTGGACCACGGGTCGCCCGGCCGGATCGCGCTCCAGGCGGGGCTGAGCGCGGCGGCGATCGCGCTGGTGACGTACATGGCCGTCCTGCACCGGGACCGGCTGGAACGTCCCCGCGTCGCGGGCGCCTACTACGTCGTGCTGCTCGCCCTGATCGGCGCGCTGATCGCGATGAACGGGATGTACGGGTTCGCGATCATCACGGGGTACATGCACGCGTTCTGGCTCGGGCCCCGCTGGCGGGCCCTCGCCGTGGTCGTCTGCGCCGCGCTCGGCGCCGCGGCGCAGATGGGCGGGATCCTGCACATCGACCGCGGGGCGCTGCCCGTCTACCTGCTGGTCTTCGGGGTGAACGTGCTGCTGGCGGGCGGGATCACCCTGTTCGCCTGGCGCGTCAGCGAGGAGTCCGACCGGCGCCGGGACGTCATCGCCGAGCTCGCCGACGCCAACGCGAAGCTGGAGGCGGCGCTGGAGGAGAACGCCGGCCTGCACGCCCAGCTCCTCGCGCAGGCCCGCGAGGCCGGCGTGCACGACGAGCGGCAGCGGATGGCCGGCGAGATCCACGACACGATCGCGCAGGGCCTCGCCGGCGTCGTCACCCAGCTCCAGGCCGCCCGGCAGGCCCGCGAGCGCGACGGCGACTGGGAACGGCACCTCGACGTCGCGCAGCAGATGGCGCGCGAGGGCCTCGCCGAGGCCCGGCGGTCCGTCCAGGCGCTGCGGCCGCAGTCGCTGGAGGAGTCCGCGCTGCCGGAGGCGCTCGCCGAGGTCGCCGGCCGCTGGACGGCCCTGCACGGCGTTCCCGCCGAGGTCAGGACCACCGGTACCGTACGGATCATGCACCCGGAGGTCGAGGGGACGCTGCTGCGCACCGCGCAGGAGGCGCTGGCGAACGTCGCCAAGCACGCCGGCGCGTCCCGCGTCGCGCTGACCCTGTCGTACATGGGCGACCTGATCACGCTGGACGTCCGCGACGACGGCGCCGGGTTCGCGCCCGACCGGGTCGCGCCGTCGGCCGACGGCGGCTACGGCCTCACCGCGATGCGCCGCCGCGTCGCCCGCGTCGCCGGGACGCTGGAGATCGAGTCCGAGCCGGGCGCCGGCACCGCGATCTCCGCGAGCGTCCCCGCCGTCCCGATGGGGGACGCCGGATGACCGGCGGCACGATCACCCTGCTCATCGCCGACGACCACCCGGTGGTGCGCGACGGGCTGCGCGGCATGTTCACCGGCGAGCCCGGCTTCGAGGTGCTCGCCGAGGCCGCCGACGGCGCCGAGGCGGTCCGGCTCGCCGAGACCCTCCGCCCCGACGTCGTGCTGATGGACCTGCGGATGCCCGGCACCGACGGCGTCACCGCCATCACCCGGATGGCCGAGCGCGGCCTGCCCGCCCGGGTGCTGGTGCTGACCACCTACGACACCGACAGCGACGTGCTGCCCGCGATCGAGGCGGGCGCCACCGGCTACCTGCTCAAGGACGCCCTGCAGGACGAGCTGTTCCGCGCGGTCCGCGCCGCCGCGCGCGGCGAGTCCGTGCTGTCGCCGTCGGTGGCGACGCGGCTGATGAACCGGATGCGCACCGCCGCCACCCGTCCAGCCGCGCCCCGCGGCGACGAGCCGCTCAGCCCCCGCGAGCTGGAGGTCCTCGGCCTGATCGCGCGCGGCAGCACCAACCGCGAGGCCGCCGCCCGGCTGTTCATCAGCGAGGCCACCGTCAAGACGCACCTGCTGCACATCTACGGCAAGCTCGGCGTGAACGACCGCGCCGCCGCAGTAGCCACCGCCTTCACCCGAGGCCTACTCCCCCCCAACTCCCCCTAACCCCACCCCCGCACCCCGCCGCACCGCACTCCGCATCCCGGCCACCCCGCATCCCCGCCCCGGCTGCGCTGCACCCCAACGCCTTGGCCGCACCGCACCCCACGCCCTGGCCGCACCACACCCCACACCCTGGCCGCACCGCACCCCACACCCTGGCCGCACCGCACCCCACGCCCTGGCCGCACCGCACCCCACGCCCTGGCCGCGCTGCAACCGCATCGCGGGGGGCGCTGCGTGGCTGTGTTTTCGGCCGTGGAGCGGCGCGGGTTGCGCAGTGCGTGGGGCGTTGGGTCCGGGGTCAGGGTAGGGGCGCGACGGTCCAGCCGTGCCGGACGCGGCAGGCGCGCGCGGCCTCCGCCGAGAGCGGCCCGGCCACCAGGATCCGGACGCCGGGCATCGGGACGGCTCCGTGGTCGAAGGCCAGCGCGCGCAGCTTGGCGGGACTGACCACCGCGGCGGTCGCCTCGTACCGGAGGATCGCCTCCAGCAGGTCGCGGGCGTCCGGCTCCGGCACCCCGGCGAACGCGGCTCCCTGCACGAGGCACAGGTCGACGAGGCCGACCCACGTCCGCACCGGCACGTCCGCACCGCAGCAGACCAGGACGTCGTCCTCCCCGAGGGCGACGGCGCCGCCGAGGCGGTAGAGGTCCGCGAGCCGGTCGGCGTGCGTGACGTCCTCGCGCGGGCCGGTGAGCCGCAGGGACGCGTCGCGCAGCGGGTCCGGGGACGGCGCCTCGCCGGGCCCGGCGCCCGCGTCCAGCAGGCGGCCGAACGGGGTGGCGCCCGGCACGTCCCCGAACGCGAAGACCTGCCGCACGTACGAGTCGTCCGCCGCGGGCAGCGACCGCGCTGCGGTCTCCTCGCCCGTCAGCAGGAAACGCGCGCCCGCCTCGTTCATCATCGCGGCGAGTTCCTCTGCGGACGCGTCTGGCGGCAGCGGCGCGGGCACGGCCCCGGCCGCGCCGACCGCGTGCACGGCGAGCGCCAGGTCGCAGGCGTCCGTGAGGTGGATCGCGCCGACGTCGCCGCCGCGAACCCCGTGCCGGCGCAGTCCCTGCGCCGCCGCGGGCACCGCCTCCGCGAACCGTGCGCGGCGGAGCGCCCGTCCCCGGTCGACGACCGCCGTCCGGTCCTCGCCGCTCATCGCCGCCAGCACCGTCCGCGTCACCGTCGCGTCGGCGACTCCCACGCCGCCGGTCTCTCCGTCCAGCATGCGGCCGACCGTACGCGCCGCCCTCATCCGGTCACATCCGAAGACCTGTGTAGACACATGTGTAGCCGCCTCGGTGAAGGGTCAGGTGAACGGGCCGAGGCCGGCGCGTTCGAGCAGGGCGCGGCGCTGGACGCGGCCGCCGGGGTCGCGGGGGATCTCGTCGACGAGGTGCACGGCGACGACTCCGCGATGCCCGGCGACGTGGGTGTCGAGGTAGGCGAGCAGGTCGGCCACGGAGGTCTCGTCGGTGACGACGGCGAACGCGTGCGGCGCCAGGCCGAGGTCGTCGTCGGGGACGGGCGCGACGGCGGCGTCGGACACGGCGGGATGCGCGGCGAGCACCGCCTCGGGTTCGCCGGGCGGCTCGGGCCGGGCGCGGCCCACCCGGCCGAGCACGAACACGCGGCCGTGGTCGTCGGCGAACGCGGAGTCACCGGTCGGGAGCCAGCGGACGGGGACGGCGGCGGTCGGCGCCACCGGGAGCCGCACGCACAGCTCGCCCGGCTGGTAGGACGGCTGGCCGGCGCCGGTCCGCGGGTGGACGACGGACCACCTGACGCCGGGCAGGCCGCGCCCGACGGAGTCCAGGGTGCCCTCCTCGGCGGCGCGCAGGTTGAGGTGCGTGATGCCGGCGGCCTCGGCGAGCCCGTAGGCCTGCCTGACCGGGCAGCCGAGCCGGGCCGCGGCGGCGCGCGCGTCCTCGGCGGCGAGCGGGCCGCCGGCCGCGACGACGGCGCGCAGCGTCCCGAGGTCGTAGCGGCCGACCGTGCGGTCGCGGGCGAGCGCCTCGACCAGGGGCGGCGGCAGCACCGCGACGGTCGCGTGCCACCGCTGCAGCGCGCGCAGCAGGTCGTGGCGGCCGCCGCCGGTGAAGGCGACGACCGTGGCGCCGAGCCGGAGGGCCGGGTTGAGCACCCCGTTCAGCCCGAGGACGCCGGTGAGCGGCAGCGCCGTCAGCACGGTGTCGGCGGCGCCGATCATGCCGGCTTCGGCGACCCGCACCAGTCCGGCGACCATCTCCGCGTGGGTGAGCCGGACCGTCCGGACCGGGCCGGGCGGGCCGCCGGTGCAGGCGACGAGCGCGGGGTCGCGGGACGCGTCGACGCGGACCGCCGACGCCGAGGCCCCGGTGAGCAGCGCCGAGAACGGCTCGGTGCCGGGTTCCGCGCCGAAGCAGAACAGCCGGCGGTCCTGCCCTCGGACGTCGCGGGCGAGCCCCGGCCAGGTGATCACCGTTCGGGCCCCGGCGGACTCCAGCAGGTGCGCGGTCTCGGCGGCGGGCAGCCCGCCCACGGGGAACGGGACGGCGCCGGCGGCGGTCACCGCGTGCAGCGCGAGGGCGAACTCGGGACCGCCCGGCAGGTGCAGGCCCACCACGTCCCCGGGGCGGATCCCTTCCCGCGCGAGCCCCGCCGCCGCGACGCCCGTCCGCGTGGCCAGCTCGCCGTACGTCAGCGACCGGCCGGACGACGCGTCCGCCACGGCGGGCCGGGAGGTCTTGGCGGCATCGGACCCGGCCCCGCCGAACACGGCCCGCGTCACGGTCGCACCGGGATACGCGGCGGCCGCGCCCACACCGTTGGAGATCATGCACCGACGCTATGTTGGACGCCGCGTCCAGCACATGCACCGGACTACGCAGGCAAGGTCGTATTCAGCACCCCCTCACCCACTCCGGGGTGTGTACACACCCCCCTCAATCCTCGGCGGGCAGGGTCTCCACGACCCATGCGGCGATCTGTGCACGGGACGAGTAGCCCAGCTTGGTGAGGATGTTCGTCACGTGCCGCGCGACGGTCGCGGGACTGATCACCAGCTCGTCCGCGATCCCGCGATTGGTCAACCCCCGCGCCACGAGCCGCGCGATCTCCCGCTCCCGCACCGTCAACGTGCTGGGCGGCGTGGACGGCCGAGCACGCCCACCCCCCTCCAACTCCCGTCCGCTCCCCTCACGTACTCCCTCCACCGAACTCCCCAGCGCCCCCGTTAGCCCCCCACCCGGCACCCACTGACCGCCCCCCTGCGCCCCCGCAACGCCAGACCCACCTCCACCCCCGAAAGCAGAGCTCGACGCACCTCCACGTCCGAGATGAGTCGTCTCTTCCGCCCCCCGCACCGCACTCGACGACGACCGCCCACTACCTGCTCCCTCCCACCCACTACCCGGCCCCTCCCAGCCGCGGTCTCCCACATCTCCCCCTCGCGCATTCCGGAACCCCGTCTCCTGCACCGCCGCCGACTCGCCCCCCATGCGCTGCCGCCCACCCTCTTGCCAATCAACCTCCTCCGCGCCAACCGCCCCCGACGCCCGTCCGCCGCCAAATGACACTGCCGTCGCCGCCCCCTCCACCACGTCCGCTGACCCCTGCGCCTCGGCCGTCGCCCCCTCAGAAACTCGCCCGCCAGACTCCCGCCAACCGCCTTCCTGCGCAGAGTCCGTCCCCCGCTTCCGCGCACCCCAGAATTGCGAAGCTGCTGCCGACCCCCGCGCCACCCCTGCAGCCTTGCTGCCCAAGCCTTGGCTCCCACCCTCCTGTCGACCAACCTCCCGCGCACCGA
Source organism: Actinomadura sp. NPDC048394 (assembly GCF_040651755.1). Lineage (NCBI taxonomy): Bacteria > Bacillati > Actinomycetota > Actinomycetes > Streptosporangiales > Thermomonosporaceae > Actinomadura > Actinomadura sp. NPDC048394. Next base: position 10,439 of record NZ_JBEZJL010000031.1, read on the forward strand.
CCACACCCGGCTCCTGCGAGTCCCCGAACCACGACGCCGTCGCCGCCCCCTCCACCACGTCCGCTGACGCCTGCGCCTCGGCCGTCGCCCCCTCAGAAACTCGCCCGCCAGATTCCCGCCCACCGGCCTGCCCCGCAGAGGCCGCATCCGGCTGCCGCTCGCCCCCGACGGGTGACGCGGCTGGCCCCTGCGGTCCCTCCGCCCACCCATCGTCCAAGCCTCGTCGCCCAGCCTCCTGCCAGTCGGCATCCGACGCAGTGGCGCCCTGCTCGCCCACACCACCAAACGACGACGCCACCTCGGCCGCCGCGCCGCCGCGAACGCGCCGGCCGGACTCCGGCAAGCCGGCGTCCCGCCCACGGGCCTCGCCCGAACTCCCCACATCACCGAACGACGACACCGCCACCACTGACCCCGGCGCCTCGGCTGGCTCACCGCCGCGAACCCTCCGACCGGACTCCTGCTCGTCGGCATCCGGCGCGTCGGCCACGCTGGGCTTCTCCGCGCCACCGAACGTCGACGCCGCCATTGGCCCCGCCGCCTCGGCCGCCCCGGTCGCCTCGCCGCCGCGAACCCGCCGGCCGGAGTCTGGCCAGTCGGCATCCGGCGCGCCGGACACGCCGGACTCCTCCGCGCCACCGAACGTCGACGCCGCCATTGGCCCCGCCGCCTCGACCGCCTCGACCGCCTCGACCGCCTCGGCCGCCTCGCCGCCGCGAACCCGCCGACCGGACTCCTGCCAGTCGGCATCCGGCCCGCCGGACACGCCGGACTCCTCCGCGCCACCGAACGTCGACGCCGCCATTGGCCCCGCCGCCTCGACTGGCTCGACTGGCTCGCCGCCGCGAACCTGCCGGTCGAACTCCTGCCCGCCAGTGCCAGGCGCATGGGCCTCGCCCGGACTTCCCACATCGCCGAACGACGACGCCACTGAACTGGGCGCCTCGGTCAGTTCACCGCCGCCGCGAACCCACCGGTCGGACTCCGGCCAGTCGGCATCGGGCGCGCCGGACACGCCGGACTCCTCCGCGCCGCCGAACGTCGACGCCGCCGCTGGCCCCGCCGCCTCGGCCGGCTCAACCGGCTCGACCTGCTCGCCGCCGGGAACCTGTCGATCGGAGTCCCGCCTGCCGCTGCCGGGCGCATGGGCCTTGCCCGGACTCTCCACGCCACTGAACGCCGACGTCGCCGCTGGCCCCGCCGGCTCGGTCGGCTCGATGCTGCGAACCCGTCGGTTGGAGTCCCGCCGGCCGGTCCCGGGCGCATGGACCTCGCCCGGACTCCTCACGCCACCGAACGACGACGCTGCTGAACCGGGCGGCTCGCCGCCGGGAACTTGTGGGCTGGAGTCCGGCCGGCCAGTGTCGGGCGTATGGGCCGCGCCCGGTTTCTCCGCGTCGCCGGACGGCACCGCCGTCGGGTTGGCTGACTCAGCGTCTGGGACCTGTCGGCCGGGCTCTGGTCTGTTGGCTTGTGGTGTGTCGGTTGTGCCCGGCTTGCGCGCGCCCCAGAACCGGGACGCCGATGCCTGCGGCGCTTCGGTCGGCTCACCGTTCGAGGCTTGTCGGGTGGGCTTCTTTGGTCGGCTCGGGTCCAGCTTCTGTCGGACGGGCGTCTCTTGCTTGTTCTCGGTCTCGGCTGGTCTTTGTGATGCGGTTGGTTGCTTGCGAGCGGGCTTCTGGTTGGGGAGTGCGGGTGATCGTTCGTGTTCCGGTGTCGGTGGTGACTGGTCTTGGATTGCGCCGGTTGCGTGTGCTGCGGGGGTGTGGGGTGGGCGGCTGGAGTCGTCGCGGGTCTGGGGAGCGGCTGGGGGTTTGGTGTCTCGGGTGGGGCGGGGGGCGGGGGTTTGGGGGTGGTTGGTCGCGCGGGTATGCAGGGCGTAGTCGACCGCGTCGTCGGGCGGCATCGCGCGGCCTTCGCCCCAGAACTGGGCGACGAGGGGTTCGCCGAGGCGGCGGCGGATCGGTTCGAGCATGCGTTCGCGGCGGGCGCCGGCGCCGGGCTGGCGGCCGGTGGCCTCGCGGAGCGCGGACGCCGCGCCGGCGAGCGTGACCGCGCCGCGGGCGTCGCCCTCGACGGCGGCCAGTTCGGCGAAGGCCTCCAGGGCGCGGGCGATGTCGAGGCGGATGCCGGACGAGCGGCTCAGCGACAGGCTTCGCGACAGCGCATCGCGCGCGGACGCCGTGTCCCGCTGTTCCAACGCGACGCGGCCGATGCCGGCGAGCGCCCTCGCCATCTCCGGGCGCGCCCCGATCTCCGCCAGGATCGGCAGGACGTCGGCGTAGTGGGCGCGGGCCGCGCCCGGGTCGCCGCGGAGCTCCGCCAGCCGGCCGAGGCCGATGATGGCGTGCGCGGCGCCCCAGAGCTGTCCGATCTCCCGCATCACCGCGGCGCCGGCGTCCAAGTGCTCGCGGGCCTCGCGGAGGCGGCCCCGGCGGATCAGCAGGTACCCGCGGGTTATCCGGGCGTAGGCGCGGACCCATTCCCGGCCGGGTCCGGCGGCGATCGCATCGGCCTCGTCCAGCCGCGCGGCGGCGTCCTCGAACCGGCCGGCACGGGCCAGCGATTCGGCCAGCGTGACGAGGGCGGACGCGGTCGCGAGCGGATCGTCGGCGTCCCGGCACGGGCCGAGCGCCTCCTCGGCGTACCGCGCGGCCTGCGCGAAGTCGCGGCCGCCGACGGCCAGCTGCGCGCGGCCGGCCAGCGCCGCGCCCAGGGTGCGCGGGTCGGCGCCGGACGCGTGGGCGAGGAACCGGTCCGTCCAGTCGGCCCATTCGGCGACGCGTCCGCGGACGATCCAGAAGGTGCGCAGCGCGGTGCACAGCCGCAGGCCCTTGGCGATGTCCCCGCGGTCCAGCGACCAAGTGAGCGCGGCTTGGACGTTCCCCAGTTCGGCGTCGTACCGGCGGAACAGCGCGACCCGGTCGGCCCATGCGCCGGGCACCTCCGCCAGGGCGAGCCGTCCGTCGTGCTCGGCGGCCTCCAGCACCGTGTCGCGGTGCCGCATCCGGAACTCCGCGTCCTCGCCGGCCTCGGCGAGGCGTTCGGCGGCGTACTCCCGGATGCTGTCGAGCTGGTGGAACCGGATCTGCCCCGCCATCTCCCCCACGACGGCCACCAGGGACTTGTCGACGAGCGCCGTCAGCAGGTCCAGGACGTCCTCGGCGGGGAGCGCGCCGTCGGCGCAGACGTGCTCGGCCTGTTCGAGGGTCCAGCCGGCGAACACCGACAGCCGGCGCAGCAGCGTCCGCTCCCGGTCGCCGAGCAGGTCGTGGCTCCAGTCGATCGCCGCGCGCAGCGTCCGCTGCCGGGGCGGCGCGGTCCGGTCGCCGGCGCTGAGCAGCCGGAACCGGTCGGCGAGGCGGCCGGCGATCTGCTCGACCGACAGCACCCGGACGCGGGCGGCCGCGAGCTCCAGGGCCAGCGGCATGCCGTCCAAGGCCCGCGTGACCTCCTCGACGCCGCCGGTGACGTCGAATCCGGGGCGGGCGGCGCGAGCACGGTCGGCGAACAGGCGTACCGCCTCGTGCGGCTCCAGCGGCGGGACCCGCCAGACGTTCTCGCCCGCCATCCGCAGCGGCTCGCGGCTCGTCGCGAGGACCCGCATCCGCGGGCAGCGGGCCAGCAGCAGGCCGGTCAGCTCCGCGCACTCCTCGATGACGTGCTCGCAGTTGTCCAGGACGATCAGGACCGACGGCCCGCGGAGCGCGTCGGCAAGGGTGTCGGCCGTCCGGCGGCCCTCCTCCTCCGCCACGTCCAGCACCGCCGCGACGCGCCGCGCGACCGGTTCGGGCGTGCCGTCGGGGCGGACGCCGGCGAGTTCCACGAGCCAGACACCGTCGGGATGGGCGTCCAGCATGGTCCGGGCGACGTGCAGGGCCAGCCGCGTCTTGCCGATGCCGCCCGCCCCGCACAGCGTGACCGCCCGCATGCCCTCGAGGAGGCGGCGCAGGTCGGCCACGTCGCGCTCGCGGCCGACGAAGGCGTTGGGTTCGGCGGGGAGGTTCGTCCTCAGGGGAGAGCTCGGCTCGGTCATGCCCCTCCTGCCGTGTCCGAAGAGTCCGGCCCGCTGCGTTCCGTGCCCTGGTGCGGCGCGCGGCCCGGGAAGTCCGGGTCGCTCTGTGAGTGTGTCATCGCTGTGCGTGCGCCGTCTGCGGTTTCGGGGCCCCGTTTTCGCGGGCGGCCCCGCCGCCGATTCCACCTTGGGCGCCGCGGGGCCGTACCGTAGTGCGCCGTGTCCACCGCCTCCGAGAACGCGGCCGCCAGCCTCGACGACGTGCTGGTCGGCGAGGCCGTGCTGGGCGTGTACCGGCAGATGTTCGCGGCGCTGGCGCGCGACAGCGGCGCCGTGGTGGACGATCCCGAGCTGGTCGACGTCGCCGAGACGCTGCTCGCCGCGTTCGCCGGCGCGGGCGAGGACGGGCTGAGCCGCGAGCAGATGCGGTACGTGTGCCGCCGGTACCCGTCGGAGGTGTTCGAGAACCGGCTGCGGGTGCTGAAGGGGCTCGGCGCCGTCCGGGAGGTGTTCCCCAAGCCGAACCAGCTGCGCTACCGGGCCTCCTTCACCAGCGTGGTGGGGCTGATGTTCGTCCGCCGCATGATGCTGGACGGCGGGCAGAGCGAAATGCACCGGCTCCTCGCGCTGGAGCAGCTGAACGTCGCGGACCCGCGGATGACGCCCGAGCAGGCCCGCGACGGAGCGGAGGGCCTGGCGCGCGCGTTCCGGCTGTGGAGCGTCGAGCTCGTCACCCTCACCAACGGGACGATCGAGGAGCTGCGGGAGCAGGCCCCGAAGCTGTGGGGCACCGAGGAGATCCTGCTGCGCGCGGAGCGGCTGCACGGGGCGATCCTGCGGCGGTGGCCGCAGCTCGACCGCACCTGCACGGACCTGCGCGCCGCCATCTACGCCTACGGCGACGCGTCGCGCCGGGCGGCCGCGCGCCTGACGGACTCCGCCGGCACGACCCGCAATCTCACCCTCCTCCCGCCCGAGACGTGGCGCACCTTCGCGCGCACGGCGGGCCGTGAGGAGCTCGCGGCCGTCCTCGACGGTTTCGTGTTCGACGCGGCCGCGCCGTGGCACGAGCCGTCCGCGGTCGTGACCGCCGTCGAGGACGGGCCTCGGGCGACCCCGCCGCGGCCGGCTCCGCCGCGGCCGTCCGTGCCCGACACGGGCCTGTCGGACGACACGGGCTCCGACGTCACGGCGATGGAACGGCTGCGCGCCATGGCGGAGGAGGTCCTGCGCGGACGCGACCGGGTCGCCGTGCACGACGTCCTCGCGCAGGACTGGGTGACCGCACGCCGCACGCTCGCCGACCTGTCGTCGGCTCACCTGCACCCCGAGCTCCCGTACCGGCTGGTCTGGTCGGACGGCCTGGACGTCCGCCCCGACGGCGCGCCCACCTGGGTGACGCCGGGATGGTTCGAGAGGACGTGACCGTGGACCCGCAGGTTCTCGCGCGGGCCCGCGCCCGCGTGCTCGGCGCCCCGTCGGTCGCCGCGGCCGATCCGGTGCCGGCGGGCACGTCCGCGGCCACGGACGGGGACCGGGTGTGGCTGCTGCCGGTCTGGCCGGACGGCGCCACGCCCGCGCTTCTGGAGGAGTACCAGACCGCGCCCATGCCGCTGGACCGCGCGGGCCAGGCGCGCCGCGTGCTCGCCGCCGCGCTGCGCTGCTGCTGGATCCGGCTGGACGACGCGCCGTGGCCGGGTGCGCCGGCCACGGTCGCGGCCGTCCTGGACGTCTACGCGGGCATGTCCCGAGGGGACGCGGACCTGGCGCGCCGCTGGGCCACCGGCGAGCTCCGCCGTCTGGCCGACACCGGGTGGCTCCTTCTCGACGAGGGCTCTGGAGACAAGGGCGGCATCGTCCGTCCCGGCCCCCGGGTCTCTCTCTGGGCGGAGCACACTCTGTCGTCCCTGCGCTCCCTGCTGCACCGCCTCCCCGAACCGCCGCCGGAATCGCACGTCCAGGATCCGCTTGAGGCGCCCCCGGCCGTCCCGTCGCCCCGAGCCGCCGAACCGAGCGCCGGCGAAGGACCGGCGGCGGAGCCTTCGGGGTCGGGAAGAGAACCTGCGTCATCCGCGCCTCCTGTGGTGTTCCGATCACCTTCCGTGAACGAGCCTGCCGCAGCCCCGCCACCACCGGCGGAAAAATCTTCAACTGTGGATAACTCGCCGTCGCACGGCTCAGACGAGGCCGAGCCGGGCCCGGGCGAGGCGGTCCCGGACCCAGGCGAGCCGCGTGAGGAAGACCCCGGGAGCCTCGGTGAGTGACCTGTTCGAGGGGCTGCTGCGCGGTTATGACGAGCGGCGGCGGGCGGAGCTCGTCGCGGCGTACATGGCGGTGGAGCATGCGGCGGAGCCGGTGCCGGAAGTGCGGTTCCCCGCGCTTCGGGAACCGGCGCTGCGGCGGACGGTCGAGGAGATGCTGGCGCTGAGCGGCCGGACGCTGGTCAGGTCGGAGCAGACGTCGTGGATCTCGGGCTACCGGGACGACGTCGCGGCGGAGCTGGCGAAGGACGAGGAGTGCGTGCCGCCCGTCCAGGAGCGGGCGGTGCTGACGCTGGTGCTGATCCATTCGGTGGCGATCCCGCGCGCGGCGGGGCTGCTGGAGGACGACTCGTGGCTGTCGCCGTACCCGACGCCGGTGGAGGAGCTGAGGCGGCGGACGCAGCTGCCCGTCGGGGAGCTGGACGCGGCGCTGCGGCGGCTGCGGCTGGCGGGCCTGGTGGCGCAGGTCAAGGCGGGTGCGGACGACTCCGGCGGGTTCGTGCCGGGGCCGCAGTTCCACCGGCTGACACCGGCGGCGCGCCGCCGACTGCAGGAGGAGCTGATCCTGGCCGCGGGGCCGGACTCGCCGCTGGCGGCGGCGATCCGGGCGCGGCGGCGGGGGCGGGAACGCGATCAGGGGGAGAGCGAATGACGGCCGTGCTGGAGCCGCTGGTGCCGGGGCCCGTCCGGGACGCGGAGAACCTCGTCGGCGACCGGACGCTGGTGGCGGTGCAGGCGGTGAACATCTCGCGGCTGTCGACGCATCCGGTGCCGACCGTCCCGGGGACGCTGATCGTGGTGGCGGGGCAGGGCCCGAAGGACTCCAACGGGGCGGGCAAGTCGTCGTTCATCGCGGCGATCACGGCGCTGCTGGGCGACGAGCAGTGGCGGTTCGCGTCGGGGGCGCGGGCGGTGGCGGAGCTGCTGTTCAACGCGGAGCTGGCGGCGCAGGGCGACAGCCAGTGGGCGAGCGCCGACCACGGCTACATCGTGGGCGTCTTCGACTACGCCGACCCCGCCGAGACCGAGACCGAGGAAGAAACCGAAGCCGAGACCGCGCTGACCGTGTGGCTGCGGGTGAACGTGGACGCGCCGCATCTGGAGATCCGCTGGCAGGAGGGCGTGTACCTGGCGTCGGCGCCGTCGGAGGCGGGGCGGGTCGCGCTTGCCGACCGGTTGTGGGCGAGCCTGCCGCGCAGCGCGGGCCGCCGCGACCTGGTGGCGAAGGACCTGAGCCGCGTCCTGTACGGCGGTCGGGTGCGGTGCGTGTCGTTCCTGTCGACGTCGGTGCGGTCGAAGGTCGCGACGAACCTGCTGTCGCAGCCGCTGAACGAGATCAGCCCGGAGCGGATCTTCAGCGCGATCGCGGCGCTGACGGGTCTGGACCGGGAGCTGGAGGCGGAGCGGAAGTCGCGCGCGGAGGAGCACCGGGAGCGGGCGAAGGCGGCGGAGGCGGCGGACCGGCTCGCGGAGTGGGAGCTGGAGGCGGCGTCGCTGCTGAAGACGTTCGACCGGCGCGACCGCGCGCGCGAGGAGGTGGCGGCGGCGCTGCGGCATTGGCGGACGCGGCAGGCGCGGCTGCTGGCGGACGCGGCGGAGACCGACGCGGCGCACGCCGCCGAGCAGGAGGGGCTGCGCGCGGAGGCGGAGGAGCTGGCGGCGGCGGCGAAGGCGGCGGAGCGGGAGATCGAGCAGCTCACCGGGGGCGCGCTGGACGCGCGGCTCGGTGAGGCGAGCGCGGCGCTGGCCGAGCTGAAGGGGCAGGCCGACAAGCTCGGCGCGGACAAGGCGGTCGCCCGCAACCGGCTGGAGGAGCTGCGGCGGCAGGTGTCGGCGCTGGAGGAGCGGCGGCGGGAGGCCGACGGCCGGGACGGCGCCGCCGCAAAGGCGGAGCTGGCGGACGCGGAGGCGCGCCGGGACGAGGCGCAGCAGGAGTTCGGGATGGCGCGCGGCGCGGTCGCGCGGGCGGAGCGGTCGCTGGCGGAGGCGGAGGCGGGCGAGAGCAGCGCGCCCGCGCAGATCAGGGCGCTGGCCGCCGCGGGGATCGCGGCGGTGGGGCTGCTGGACGCGGTGGAGCTGGCGGCGGACGTCCGGGACCGCTGGGAGGCGGCGCTGTGGCCGTACCGGGAGGCGGTCGTGGTCGGGACGTCCGATCTGGACGCGGCGGCGGACGCGCTGAAGGGGCTGCCCGGTTCGATGATCGTCCCGGCGGACGGGGAGCTGGACCCGGGCGGTGAGCCGGTGGCCGGGCATCCGGAGGGGGTCCGGTGCGCGCTTCCGCTGACGCGCTTCTTCGGCGCGTTCGAGGGCGATGGGAAGGGCGTCGTCATCGTCGGCGGCTTCCCGGAGCCGGTGACGGGGCGTGTGGCGCGCGTGCAGGCGGCGCGGGCCGCGGTGGAGGCGGCGAAGGAGGCGCTGGAGAACGCGCGGCAGGCGACGTCCGATGCCGCCGCTGATGTCGCGCGCGCGGGGCGGCGGCTCGCGGGCGCGCAGGCGGCGGACGAGCTGGACGCGGTCCACGAGCGGATGGCGGAGTTGCGGGCGCAGCTGGAGGAGCTGGCGAGCAGCGAGTCGAAGCTGGGGCCGCGGCTCGGTTCGGCGGAGCAGACCGTCCGGCGGCTTCAGGCCAAGGCGGATACGCGCGCGCTGGAGGTGGACCGGCTGCGCGGCCGTAAGGAGGCGCACGAACGGGACCGCGACCGGGTGCGGCGCAAGGCGTCGGAGCTGGCGGACAAGCGTGCGGCGCTCGGCATTGAGGAGCTGGAGAAGGAGTGGGGCGGGTCCCGGGACGGCGCCGCCGAGTGGCTGTCCGGCCTCGACGACGACGAGAAGACGTGGACGCCGGCCGAGTGGTGGCACACCGCCGAGAAGCATCTGTCGGAGGCGATGCGGCGGGTGTTCCCCGAAGGCCCGTCCGATGAGGACATGCCGGAGGAGACGCGGTTCCTGCTGCGGGAGCGCGCCGACGGCGAGGGCCGCCGCACCGACCGGGAGCAGACCACGTTCCCGCGTCTGGCGAAGTCGCTGGAGGGCTATCTGCGCCGCCAGGAGGACTACGAGAGGCATCAGCGGCGGCAGATCGAGGTGCAGATGTCCGGGCGCCGCGCCGACCTGGAGAAGGCGCGCAAGGGCGCGATGGAGGCGGCGGGCGCCGCGGAGGCGCACCGGACCGCGCTGACGGCGGCGATCCGGGCGCGGCTCCAGCGGGTGGCGGAGGAGTTCGAGAAGCTGGACGTGACGTACGGCGGCTATGGCGCGACGCTGGAGTTCCCGACGCCGGAGCAGCCGGGCGATCCGGAGCAGGAGTGGCGGTGGCGGGTGACGCCGAAGTGGCGGCGCTCCGACGGGCAGCGGTACGTCCCCTACAACCGGCGCGCGAACACCGCGCTGATGGACGAGAAGGCGGTCAAGCTGGTGTGCGCGGCGGCGCTGGCCAGTTCCGGCGGCGGGCGGCTCTGCCTGGTGCTGGACGAGCTGGGCCGCAACCTCGGCAAGGAGCACCGCAAGGAGGCCGTCGCGCTGTTCCGCAAGATCGGCGAGACGCACGGCATCACGGTGATCGGCGCGCTGCAGGACGACATGGAGCCGTACGCGATCGACGCGTGCGGGCAGTACGTGAAGCTGCGCCGCTCGTCGGACACGATGCCGTACAACGAGCCGCCGGTCGTCGTGGGCTATGACGAGCACGAGCCGCGGGTCCGGAAGCTGGCGGAGACGATCACCCGGGCGCGGGCGGAGGTCCCCGGCGAAGCGCCGTAAATCATGTGAAGGCGGGCAGCGGATCCGGCAGGATGCGCGGCATGCGCGCTGACGAGCTCCTGACCGAAGTCGAACCGCTGTCGTTCGGGGAGCGCTGCCGCCGTCTGGCGGACCTGCGCGGGTCGGCCGGCACGCCGGAGCTCGCGGCGCTGCTCGGCGAGCTGGCGGCCCGCGGCCACTACGAGCGGTCGGTGGGCTTGTTCGTCGCGTCGGCCGTGCGGGACGAGGCGTCGCTCGCATACATCGCGCGCGCCATGGGCGACGCGGACGCGGAGCTGGCCTGCTGGGCGATCCGGCTGGCCGTCAAGCACGGGGTGGGCCCGGAGCCGTTCCTTACAGGGCTCGATGACGCGCCCGCGGCGATCCGGTCGCAGATCTACGACGCCGTCCGCAAGCGGCGGCGTACGGACCTGGCGGACGCGCTCGTGGGGCCGGTCGCGGACCGCTGGGGTGTGGAGGAGGCCGCCGCGCTGCTGCCCGCCTGCAGTGCGGAGGTAGTGGCGGAGCGGATCGACGCGTTCGCGCGGGCCGTCCCGAACTGGGCGTCGCTCGGCGGCGCGCATCCCGGCGTCGTGCTGGACCACGCGGAGCAGCGGTTCGCGGAGGCGGCCGACTGGCTGCGGGCCGGGCTGTGGGGACGGTACGGCCCCGGCGTCGCGGCAGCGGTGGACCACGACCCGGCGCGCGTCGTCGGACTGCTGGAGCGGTTCGGCGGCGACCCGGACCTGCCGTCCGCGCTGGAGCCGAAGACCGGCGTGCTGCTGGAGGCCGAGCCGGTCCGGATGATCGAGCTGCTGACCTCCGAGCGGTACCGGCGCTCGCTGCATCGGGTGCTGTGGCGCAGGTCCGTCCGGGACAGGCTCGCGGCGCTCGGCGACGGCGACGTGGCGCGGGTGGCGCGCGCCGTCCGCGAGGACGACAGTGCGCTCCGCCTGCTGCTGAAGGCGTTCCCGCCGTCGCGCCGCGAGCACGTGTTCGACGCCGCGATGGCAGGGGTGGACCTGTCGGCCGCCGAACTGGACGAGTCGCTCCTCGACGTCCTCCCGCGCGCGCTCCGGGTGCGGGAGGCGCGGCGGATGCTGCGGGTGCGGCGGGTCGCCGAGACGCCCGCGCGCTACTGGAGCATCAGCGCGTTCCTGCCGTACGACGAGGGCCTGCCGGTCCTGGAGGCATTGACCCGCCGCCCCGACGCCGACGACCGCGCGACCGGATACGCCCTGCTCATCGCGTGCGCGGGCCGCAGCCGCGACCCGGACACGCTGACCGCGATGCTGGAGTCGCTCGTCCGGCTCCGCAACGAGCAGGATCCCGTCCGGTACTCGGCGCTGGACGCGCTCGCGAAGATCCCGGAGGGCCTGCTGCGCGACGAGCACGCGGCGGCGGTGGGGAGGTTCGCCGACGACGCGCTCGCCGCCCGCGACTGCTCGTACATGACCCGCCAGGCGCTCGGGCGGATCGCCGCCGCGTTCTGCCGGCAGGGCGCGATCCGCGACGACGCCGACCTGGTCGTGTTCGGGCTGGGGCTCGTCGAGCGGCTCATCGGCCATGCCGGCGCGGTGTTCCTCGGCCGCCTCGACCACGTGCTGCGGCACGGGCAGGAGTTCCGGCTCGCCGAGACGCTCGCGCCCCACCTCGACGCCGCCGCCCGCCGCGACGACCACCGCCTCGCGCTGCTGCTCGTACGGGCATTGGGCCGCCGAGCGCACCATGTCCCGCGGCTGCAGGACGCGCTGGAGGCCGCGCTCGACGCGCGCAGCGACGCCGTCCTCACACAGGCCATCGGGCTGTGGCTCGCTCCCCCGGACACCCGCGCCGACCGCGTCGGGCGGGTCGTCGCGAAGGACGCGTCGGCCGTCGCGGTCCCCGCCGTCCTCGCGGCGATCGCCCGCGACCGCACCGACCTGCTGCACCTGGTCCTCGGCGGGACGACGCCGCCGGGACGGTTCCAGCGCGCGGACGTCACCTACGTCCCGCACATGACGGCGGCGTGGATGCGCCGGTGGACGTCCCGGCAGCGCGACGCCTACCTCGGCCTGCTCGCTCGCATCGCCGGCAACGAGGAGCAGACGGGCGACGCGCGGGCGAGCGCGATCCGGACCATCGGCACGGTCCCCGGCGTGGACGCGGCGCGGCTGCGCCCCTACCTCGACTCCGACGACGACCTGATCCGCCGCACCGCGCTGACCGCCGTAGCGTGGACCGCGTCGCCGCAGGCCGTCCTGCCCGACCTGCTCGCGCACGCCGCCACCGACCACGCGCACGTCGCGATGTACGCGATGACCCGCGCGGCCCGTTTCGTCCGTCCCTCGGAGCTGGCGGCGCTCCTCGGCCCCGCGCTCCGCGAAGGCAAGATCACCGCACGCAAGGAGGCGCTGCGGATCCTGCTGCACAACCGGGTGCCGGACGCCCTGGACCTGATCGCCGCCGCCTGGGACGACCCCGGCCAGCACCGCGACGTCCGCGCCGCGATCGCCTCGGCCGTCCGCCCGTACCTGGCCGAGCCGGTGGCGCGGCGGATCCTGACCGAGGCCGCCGGCGGCCCGCGCGACCTGGCCCGCCAGGTGCTCGGCACGCCGCCGCTGGCCGTCGAGGAGCGGTTCCGCGGTTTCTGCGCCTCGCTGGTCGTGCGGGTGGCGGGCTCGGGCGACACCGAGGCGCGAGACGCCGCGCTGCCGTACGTCCCGCAGTGGGCGCAGTGGGCGCCGGACGCCCCGGCGCTGCTCGCCGGCCTCGTCACCGACCTCGACACGGCCCAGGGCTGGAGGCCCGCCCTGGACGCGCTGGTCCGCTGCGTCGTCGCAGGGTTCGGTGCCGCGGAGTTCGGCGCCGCCGCGTCCGCCCTGGCCACCGCGCCCGACGAGCCCAGCGCGGACGCCGAGCGGGACCTGCCCGCCTTCCAGCGGCTGTCGGAGCTGGTCGGCGCGGTCCGCGGCGCAGCGGGCCGCGACCGAGAAACCGCCGAGCGCGCTATCGCGGCCCTCGACGGCCGCCTCCCCCGCGACCTCGCCTGCGAGCTGGAAGCCGCCACGCTCCGCTGGGACGCGCCCGGCATCGCCACCGCCCTGGACGCCCTCGCGGACCGCTGCACCGGCGGCGTCTTCGCGGCCCAGCAGGTCGCCGAGTCCCTCGTCCCGTGGGCGGACGACACGTGGCTCCAGTTCGCGGAGTACATGTCCCTCCCCGCCGGCACGCCGGATCCCGAAGCGGTCCTCCCCCACGCGGAACGCCTCGCGGCGCGCGGCGACCTCGCCGGTGGCCTGTTCGCCGCCGCGCTCGCCGGCGGCCACGCTCCCCGCGCGGGCTGGCCCGAACCCTGGCGAGCCCTCCTGCGCACCCTGCGCACCCACCCCGACCCCGACGTCGCCTACACCGCTCGCCACATCCACACCGCCGAGGAGTGACCAACCTTCCGGGCGGGTCCCGCGTCACACGGGAGGGATCACCGCGACGAGTCTGAGGAGCGGCCGTGGCGCAGTGGCGTGTTCCGGAGTTCGAGGAAGTGCGGGAGCTGGGGCAGGGCGCGCAGGGACGGGTCGTGCTGGCACGGCACAAGGTCCGCGGTACCCCGGTCGCCATCAAGTACCTCACGGCCGGCGCCGCTCCGGAAGCGCGCGACAGGTTCCGGGACGAGGCCCGCATGCTCGGCCGCGTCGACGACCCCAACGTGGCCCGGCTCTACCGGCTCGTCGAGCACGGCGACGACCTCGCCATCGTCATGGAGGCGGTGGACGGCGTCCCGTTCAAGGAGATCCTCCGCAGGCACGCCCCGCTGGAACCGGAGGCGGCGCTCACCGTGCTCAAGGGGTCGCTGCTCGGCCTCGCCGCGGCGCACGCCGCCGGGGTCGTCCACCGCGACTACAAGCCGGCGAACGTGATCGTCCCGGCGGACGGACGCAGCAGGCTCATCGATTTCGGCATCGCGGTCGTGGCGGGCGGCGCGTCCGCCGAGGGCACGCCGCTGTACATGGCACCCGAGCAGTGGCGCGGCGAGCCCGCCACGCCCGCGACCGACGTGTACGCCGCGACATGCGTGTTCTACGAGGCCCTCACCGGCCGCCGCCCGTACGGGAACGGCGACCGGGCGTCGATCAGGGCCGGCCATCTCGGCGAGGCCGTGCCCGCCGGCGACGTCGCGGAGCCGCTGCGCCCGCTCATCGCCCGCGGCATGGCCAAGGACCCGGCGGACCGTCCGGTCAGCGCCTCGGCGTTCGTCGGGCACCTCGACGAGGTCGCGGGCGGCGCGTACGGGCCGGACTGGGAGGCGCGGGGCCTGCGCGTCCTCGCCGGGGCCGCCGTCGCGCTGGCCGCGCTGTTCCCGCTGGCCGCCGCCGGGCTCGTCCCGGCAGGTGCGGGCGCGGCGGGCGCGGGCGCCGCGGCCGGAGCCGGAACGGCGGGGGCCGCGGCGGGGTCCGGCGGAGTGCTCGCGGCCGTCGGCACCAAGGCGGCCGTGGCCGCCGCCGCGACCGCCGTCGCCGGCACCACGATCGGCGGAGCCGCCGCCTACCGCGCCGCCCAGCCCGACCACTCGTCCCGCCCCGTCACCGCCGCGACCACGGCCCGCCCGAAGCCGTCCGGAGTACCGCTGCGGCTCGGCCGGCTGACGCTCACGGTGCCGGCGGGCTGGCGCTCGAGGAGCCTGGGCCTCACGAAGCAGGACACCGCGAACCACAACGTCACCACACCGGGCGCCTGCCGGATCCCGAAGGACGGGCTGCGCGGATCCCCCTCCTGGACGTTCTGCCCCGCGATCCTCGTGATCACGAAGCCGTGGTCGAACGACGGCAGGACCGGCTGGCAGACCTTCAACCGCACTCAGCCGTGGGCCCCCGAGACGGACGTGTCGCACATCTGCCCGCCCGACACCGACCTGTACTACGGCGGCGGCGACTTCGAACTCGTCCGCAGCGGATTGCGGCCGATCGGCGGCCGGAACGCCGAGTACCGCGAGTGGCGCCTGAAATGCATCCGCCTGACCTCCGGGCCCGAGATGATCCAGAGGACCGGCGTGTCGTTCGTCCAGCGATGGTGGTACCTGCCGCAGTCGAAGTTCCTGATCGTCGACGAGTGGAACACCCCGAACCTGGACGCGATCCTCGCGAACGCCACCTGGACCTGACACCACCTGGAGCTGACGCCACGGCGGGCCGTCCGTCCCGCGGCCCGCCGTGTCCCGGGGTCAGTCGGACTTGCGGAGGTGGTCGGCGCCCTCCGCCAGTTCCTTCGCGGCGCGGCTGCCCGAGCCGGACACGGCGGCGTCCAGTTCGTGGGCGAGCTCCTCCAGTTCGGCGCCGCCCGCCATGAGCGCGGTCAGCTCCTCGCGGGTGATCTCCTCCTTGGTGCGGTAGCCGATCGGGCGGCCGCGGTTGAGGATCAGGAAGCGGTCGCCGACCGGGTAGGCGTGGTGCGGGTTGTGGGTGATGAAGATGACCGCGAGGCCCCGCTCGCGCGCCTGCACGATGTAGCGCAGGACGGTCCCGGCCTGCTTCACGCCGAGCGCGGCCGTCGGCTCGTCCAGCACCAGGGCCTTCGCGCCGAAGTAGACGGCGCGGGCGATCGCCACGCACTGCCGTTCGCCGCCCGACAGGGTGCCGATGGGCTGGTCGACGTCGCGCAGGTCGATGCCCATCGCCGCCATCTCGCGCTTGGCGGTGCGGCGCATGAACGTGATGTCCATGCGGCCGAACCCCTTGCGCTTCTCCGAGCCGAGGAAGAAGTTCCGCCACACCGGCATCAGCGGGACGACCGCGAGGTCCTGGTAGACGGTCGCGATGCCGCGGTCGAGCGCGTCGCGCGGCGAGGAGAACGCCACCGGCTCGCCCTGCACCTCGTAGGTGCCGAGGTCGTGCCGGTGCAGCCCGGCGACGATCTTGATGAGGGTGGACTTGCCGGCGCCGTTGTCGCCGAGCACGCAGGTCACCTCGCCGGCGGACGCCTCCAGGTCCACGTCCCGCAGCGCGATGACGTTGCCGTAGTTCTTGCCGACGCCGGCCAGCCGGACGAGCGGCGCGTCCTTGGGGTCCGTCATGCCGACCGCTCCACTCTGCGCCGCACGATCAGGTTGACCACGGTGGCGATGAGCAGCATCGCGCCGAGGAAGAACCGGAACCAGTCCGGGTTCCACTCGGCGTACACGATGCCCTTGTTCACCATGCCGAAGATGAACGCGCCGATCGCCGCGCCGATCGCCGACCCGTAGCCGCCGGTCAGCAGGCAGCCGCCGATGACCGCGCAGATGATGTAGTTGAACTCGTTGCCGACGCCCTCGCCCGACTGGACGGTGGCGAACGCGAACACCAGGTGCATCCCGGAGAACCAGCCGCAGAACGCCACGCCCATGAACAGGCCGATCTTCGTGCGGGCGACGGGGACGCCGACGGCGCGGGCGCTGCCGGCCGCGCCGCCCACCGCGAAGATCCAGTTCCCGGCGCGGGTGCGCAGCAGGATCCAGGTCGCGATCCCGACGAACAGCAGCCACCAGAACACGGTGATCTTGACGTTGACGCCGCCGACGTCGACGTCGGACGCGAACACCTTCCGCGCGCTCTCGAACCCGTCCATGTCCCGGACGGAGTCGGACGCGACGTTCCCGGTGACCGCCTTCGTCACGCCGAGGTTCGCCCCGGCCAGCATGAAGAAGGTGGCGAGGGTGACGATGAAGCTCGGCAGGCCCGTCCTGATGTACAGCAGGCCGTTCAGCGCCCCGATCGCCAGCGTCACGACGAGCGAGATCGCGACGCCGACCCACAGGTTCAGGGTGAGCTGGTAGCTGACCAGCGTCGCGACGAGCGCCGCCGTCGTCACCATGACCCCGGCGGACAGGTCGAACTCGCCGCCGATCATCAGCAGCGACACCCCGACCGCCATGATCCCGAACGTGGAGCTCGCGTACAGCACCGTCGAGAACGAGTCGGCCTGCAGGAACGCGTCGGCGACCAGCGAGAAGAACACGAACACCGCGACCGCGCCGAGCAGCGCGCCGAACTCGGGCCGGCGCAGCAGCCGCCGCAGCGGCGACTCCCGCGCCAGCCGCTCGTCCGGCACGGCCGCGGGCGGCCCGGCGACCGCCTGCGTCACCGCGTCCCCCGGACGGCGAAGCCCTCCAGCGAGGCGGCGTTGTCCTTGGTGACGATCGCGGGACCGGTCAGCACGGGCCGCCCGCCGCCGAGCACGTTGCCGTTGGTCTTGTAGAGCCACAGCTCGTCGACGGCCTCGTAGCCCTGCAGGTAGGGCTGCTGGTCGACGGCGAACTGGATGTCACCGGACTTGATCGAGGCGATCAGGTCCTTGTTCAGGTCGAACGTGGCGACCTTGGCCTTGCTGCTCGTCTCCTTGACCGAGTCGACCGCGGTCGCGGCGAACGGGGCGCCGAGCGTCAGGATCCCGTCGATGCTCTTGTCCGACTGGAGCTTGGCGGTGATGGACGACTTGACCTGCGGCATGTCGCTGCCCTGCACATACAGGTTCTGCAGCTGGCCGGAGAAGGTCTTCTTCGCGCCGGCGCAGCGGCTCTCCAGGCCGACGTTGCCCTGCTCGTGCACCACGCACAGCGCCTTCTTCACGCCGATCTTCGCCAGCTCCGTGCCGGCCGCCTCGCCGGCGATCGACTCGTCCTGGCCGAAGTGCGCGAGCGCGCCGAGCTTCGCCGAGTCCTCCGCGCCGGAGTTGATCGACACGACGGGGATCTTCGCGGCGGTGGCGCGGGCCAGCACGTCCTTCATCGCGTCGGGCTTGGCGAGGGTGACGATGATGCCGTCGACCTTCTGGTCGATCGCGGTCTGGACGAGCTGCGCCTGCTTGCCCCCGTCCGGGTCGGCCGAGTACAGGAACTGGACGTTGTCCTTGGCGGCGGCCGCCTTCGCTCCCTTCTGAACGATGTCCCAGAAGGTGTCGCCGGGCGCCGAGTGGGTGACCATCGCGATCTTCAGCCGGGGCCCGTTCCCGCCGGTCGCCTTCTCCTCGCCCTTCTTGCCGCCGGAGCTGCTGCACGCGCCGAGCGCCAGCATCCCCGCCACGGCCAGCACCGCCAGCCTCCTGACGGGTGCACGGCCCTTGAACGACGTTCGCGCGAACACGCCTTTCATACGGACGCTCTCCGATTCTCCCCCGAGAAAGTGAGCCGGGACAGAGAGTTGATCACAGATGGCGGCGGCGCGACCAGACCTCCTTCTCATACCGGCCGCGCGCCTCGCGGGTGGAGCCGAGCGCGGAGACCTCGGCGACCGGGACGTCCC
The DNA here is from genome assembly GCF_040651755.1 of Actinomadura sp. NPDC048394. Taxonomy (NCBI): domain Bacteria; kingdom Bacillati; phylum Actinomycetota; class Actinomycetes; order Streptosporangiales; family Thermomonosporaceae; genus Actinomadura; species Actinomadura sp. NPDC048394. The sequence goes on from NZ_JBEZJL010000031.1 coordinate 28,705, forward strand.
ACCACGCCTCGCTGCCGGGCGCGTCGATCAGGGGGTCGGTCTCGATGTGCACGACGGTCGTCCGGTCGCTCTCGCGGGCACGGCGCAGCGCCTCGCGCAGCTCCTTGACGCCGGACGCGCGGAGCACGTCGGCGCCCAGGCTGGCGGCGTTGGCGGCCAGGTCGACGGGGAGCCGCTCGCCGTCGAGCCCGGTCCCGGTGCGGGCGCGGTAGCGGGTGCCGAACCGCTGCGCGCCGACCGACTCCGACAGGTTCCCGATCGAGGCGAACCCGTGGTTCTGGACGAGCACGACGACCAGCTTGACGCCCTCGGCGACGGCGGTGGTGAGCTCCTGCGCCATCATCAGGTACGACCCGTCGCCGACCATGACGTACACCTCGCGGGACGGGTCGGCCATCTTCACGCCGAGCCCGCCGGCGATCTCGTAGCCCATGCAGGAGTAGCCGTACTCGACGTGGTAGCCCTTGGGGTCGCTCGCCCGCCACAGCTTGTGCAGGTCGCCCGGCATCGAGCCGGCCGCGCAGACGACGACGTCGCGCGGGCCGCTCACCTCGTTGACGGCGCCGATGACCTCCGACTGGGCGGGCAGCGGACGGTCCTGCGGGGCGTACGCCTCGTCCACCGCGGCGTTCCAGCGGGCCATGAGCGCGGTGGCTTCGTGCCTGTACGCGTTGGGGACGGAGTAGCCGTCGAGGGCGGCGTTCAGGCCACGTATGCCTTCGCGGGCGTCCGCCACGACCATCGTGCCCGCGAGCTTGGCCGCGTCGAACCGCGCCACGTTCACGTTGACGAACCGCACGCGCGGGTTGGCGAACAGGCTGTGGGACGCGGTGGTGAAGTCGCTGTAGCGGGTTCCTATGCCGATGACCACGTCGGCTTCCCGCGCCAGGGCGTTCGCGGCCGTCGTACCGGTCGCGCCTATGGCGCCGACCGAATGCTCGTGGTCCCAGGGAAGGGCGCCCTTTCCCGCCTGCGTCTCCGCCACGGGAATGCCGGTGCGTTCGGCGAACGCGCGCAGCTCGTCGGTGGCGCCGGAGTAGATGACCCCGCCGCCCGCCACGATGAGCGGGCGTTCGGCCTTCTGGAGGATCGCGCACGCCTCGTCGAGCGCGGCCGGTTCCGGAAGCGCGCGCGGGATCCGCCACACGCGCCGCGCGAACAGCTCCTCGGGCCAGTCGTACGCCTCCGCCTGGACGTCCTGGGGCAGCGCCAAGGTGACGGCCCCGGTTTCGGCAGGATCGGTGAGCACGCGCATCGCAGCCATGAGCGCACTGGGCAGTTGCTCAGGACGGTTGATGCGGTCCCAGTATTTCGACACCGGCTTGAAGCAGTCGTTGACGGAGACGTCGTAGGAACGGGCGTCTTCAAGCTCCTGCAGCACCGGATTGGTTGGACGCGTGGCGAAGATGTCACCCGGCAGCAGCAGCACCGGCAACCGGTTGATGGTCGCCAGCGCCGCACCCGTCACCATGTTCGTCGCACCAGGCCCGATGGACGTCGTGCACGCGAATGTCGACAACCGGTCGTTCATCCGCGCGAACCCCGACGCCGTATGCACCATCGCCTGCTCGTTACGAGCCATGTAGTACGGCATCTCCTCGCCGTACTCCAGCAACGCCTGCCCGATCCCCGCGACGTTCCCGTGCCCGAAGATGCCGAAGCAACCCGGGAAGAACCGCTGTTCCTCGCCGTCCCGCTCCGACCACTGCGCCGCGAGGAAACGGACGACGGCCTGCCCGACCGTGAGCCTCATGAGCGTCCCTTCGCCGAGGTGAGCGGCAGCCGCGGGTCGACGGCCTGCCCTTGCCAGGTGCCGCGGACCCACGCGTGCGCGGGATCGTCGCAGATCCGCCACGCGCGCTCCGGCGACGGCCCGGCCATCACGTTCAGGTAGTACAGGTCGTGGCCCGGCGCCGCCATCGACGGGCCGTGCCAGCCGTGCGGGATCAGCACGACGTCCCCGCCGCGCACCTCCGCCAGCACGTCGATCGGCCGGTCCGGCGTGCCGTAGACGCGCTGGTAGGCCATGCCGCCGTCGCCGGCGACCTCGAAGTAGTAGATCTCCTCGAGGACCGCCTCGTCCGGCCCCTCCTCGTCGTGCTTGTGCGGCGGGAACGACGACCAGCAGCCGCCCGGCGTGAGCACCTCGCACGCGATCAGCTTCTCGGCGAACGGGAACCCCTCGGGCGTGCCGAAGTTGTTGACCTGGCGGCTCGCCGGTCCCGCGCCGCGCAGCTCGACGGGCACGTCCTCGGCCGGGCCGTAGCGGGGTTCGAGGCGCGCCTGGCAGCGGGCCGCGGCGAGCGCGAACCGGCCCTGTCCCCGGACCGTCACCCGCGCGTCGCGCGGCACGTACGCGAAGTCGCTGACCCGGCTGAAGACGTCCGCGCGGCCGTCCAGCTCGAACCGCTCGCCCTCGCACTCCACCGCGCACGACCCGGCCAGCGGCAGGACGATCATCTCGAAGTCGCCGGTGCCGAAGGTGTGCCCGCCCGGGTCGGGCAGGTCGAGGACGCGCAGCGCGGTGTGCGCCCAGCCCGCCGACTCCGGCGTCACGACGACCCCGTACGGCCCCTCCGCGGCGGAGCCCGCCGGCAGGTGGTGCTTCATCCGATCGCCCCTTCCGCCAGCAGCGCCTCCACTTCGGCCTCGTCCGGCATCGCGGCGGAGCAGGCGATGCGGGACGCGACGATCGCGCCGGCCGCGCCCGCGAACGCGATGATCCGCTCCAGGTCCCAGCCCGACAGCAGGCCGTGGCAGACCGCGCCGCCGAACGCGTCGCCCGCACCGAGCCCGTTCGCCACGTCCACCTTGACCGGCGGCACCCGCACCGTCTCCTCGCGCGTCGCGGCGAGGACGCCGTCCGGCCCCATCTTCACGATGGCGAGCTCCGGGCCGCGGGCGAGGATGGCGCGGGCGGCCGCCTCCGGCTCCCGCTCCCCCACCGCGACCTCGCACTCCTCCAGGTTGCCGACGGCGACCGTCGCCCGTTCCAAGGCCTGGCCCGCCCAGTGCGGCGCCTCCCCCGGGTCGTCCCACAGCATCGGGCGGTAGTCGAGATCGATGACGGCGTGGCCGGTGTGCGCGCCGAGCGCGAGCAGCGTCGCCTCGCGGCTCGGCTCCTGCGACAGGCCCGTCACCGTCGCCCAGACGATCCGGGCCCGCCCGATCGCGTCCATGTCCAGCTCGTGCGGACGTATCTCCAGGTCGGGGGCCTTCGGATAGCGGTAGAAGTACAGCGGGAAGTCGTCCGGCGGGAAGATCTCGCAGAACGCCAGCGGCGTCGGCAGCCCGGGGACGGACGTGACGAACCGGTCGTCCACCCCGTACTCCTTGAGCGCCTTGTGGACGTACCGGCCGAACGGGTCGTCCCCGGTCCGCGTGATCACCGCGGTCGTGCGCCCGTACCGGGCCGCCGCGACCGCGACGTTCGTGGGGCTCCCGCCGAGGTACTTCCCGAACGACTCGACGTCCTCCAGCGGCCTGCCCACCTGGTCCGGGTAGATGTCGACGCTCACCCGCCCCATCGTGATCAGGTCATGGCTCATCGGGCCGCCTTCGCGAGGTAGTCCAGGCTCCGGCGGACGTCGTCGTACGGTCCGGCGCCCGGCGCGGGCTCCTCCGCCAGGACGGCGTCCTGCTCCATCACGTACCAGCCTCCGTATCCGGCGCCCTCCAGGGTCGCGATGATGCCGGAGATGTCGACGTCGCCCTCCCCGAGCGGCCGGTAGAGGCCGTCGCGGACCGCGTCGGAGTAGGCGACCTCGCCGCCGAGCACCCGGGCCGCGAGCGCCGCGTCGACGTCCTTGAGGTGGACGTGCGCGATCCGCGCGGCGGCGAACCGGGTCAGCCACGCCGGGTCGGTGCCGCCGACGAGCAGGTGCCCGGTGTCCAGGCACAGCGGCACGCCGGACCCCGACAGCACCCGCTCGACGTCCGCGCGGGTCTCCACGACCGTCCCGACGTGCGGGTGCAGCGCCGCGAGCCGGCCGCGCCGGGACGCCCGCGCCGTGATCGCGTCGAGGTTGGACAGCAGCGTGGCCCAGGCCCGGGTGTCCAGGGCGGGCCGCCCGTCGTAGCCGGCGAGTCCGGTCGCGGCGGCCAGCACGAGCACGCCGCTCATGCCGTCGAGCGCCCGCTCGATCTCCGGCATCGGGTCGTGGTCCGGGTCGTGCAGGACGACCGGGACGAACGCCCCCACGAGCCCCAGCCCGTACGACGACAGCAGCGCCTCGCGCTCGTCCCGCGACGCCGGCAGGAACCCGTCCGGGCCGAGTTCGGTGGCGGCGAGCCCGAGGTCGCGCATCTCCGCGAGCACGCGCGCGGGCGCCATCTGGTGGCCCCAGCCGGGCACCTCGCACACGCCCCACGAGATCGGCGCGCCCGCGATCCTCATCGCCGCACCTCCTCGGCCCCGACGATGCGGCCCTCGCGCATGGACAGCTCGCAGGCCTCGGCGAGGTAGAACGCCTCCAGGGCGTCCTCGGGCGGGCAGGGGTTGGCACGCCGCCCCGCGACGACATCGACGAAGGCGCGCAGCTCGGCGTCGTAGGCGTCGGAGAACCGTTCGAGGAACCCGGCATAGGGGTCGCGGGGCTCCTCGTCGTGCTCGGGCACCGCGGTGACGGGCGTCCGCTCGTCGAGGCCCGCGACGATGCTGTCCTTGGAGCCGAACAGCTCCAGGCGCGCGTCGTACCCGGCGGCGTTGTAGCGGGTGGCCGACACCTGCGCGAGCGTCCCGTCGTCCAAGACGAGCAGCGCCGACCCGGTGTCGACGTCGCCGTTCTCGCGGAAGAAGTCCTCGCCGCGGTTGGCGCCCGACGCCATGACCCGGACGACGTCGCGGCCGGTGACGAACCGGATCAGGTCGAGGTCGTGGATGACGCAGTCGCGGAACAGCCCGCCGGACGTCGGGACGTACTCGGCGGGCGGCGGCGCGGGGTCGAAGCTGCACGACCGGACGGTGTGCAGCCAGCCGAGCCGCCCGGACGCGAGCGCCTCGCGGGCCGCCGCGTTCCCGGCGTCGAAGCGGCGCTGGAACCCGACCTGGACCGGAACTCCGGCCTTCTTCGCGGACGCGACGATTTGGAACGTTCCATCAAGATCGGAGGCAAGGGGCTTCTCGCAGAAGACGGGCAATCCGGCCGAGAGCGCCCGCTCCACCAGATCGGCGTGCGCGTCCGTCGCCGCCGCCACGACGAGCCCGTCCAGCCCGGCGGAGAACAACTCCCCCACCTCGTCCACGGCCCGGACATCCGTCAAACCCGGCGGCCCCCCAGGAGCGCTCATCCGCGTCTCTGCGGGGGGACGACCCCCCGCACCCCCCGGCACAGGCAGCCTGACCACCGCCTTCCGCTCCGCTGGCGCTCCGCTCCAGGCGCCGGTCAGGCGAGCCGCGAGGGCGCGGGCGCGGGCGGCGTCCGCGTCGGCGACGACCAGCGCCTCCACCTCGGGCAGTTCGCACAGGGCCGCGGCGTGGCGCGCACCGATGCGCCCCGCGCCGGCCAGTCCGATCCTCATGGAACCCCTCCCCGGTCGGCGGTCCAGGTGAGTCCCGAGTGTGCTGGAGCGTTCCAGGGGCGTCAACGGCCGGGCGTGCGCGCCGCCGGTAAATGAAGTGTCCGAAACCCGGCCGACTAGGCTGGCGGCGGCCCGGACCCGGGCTGTCGCACCGCCAACACCAAGCGCTAGTTTGATGCCATGCGGGTCCTCGTCACCGGCGCCTCCGGGTTCGTCGGCTCTCACACCGTCCGCGCCCTGCTCGCCGCGGGCCACCGGCCGCGCGCGCTCGTCCGCGACCCCGGCAAGACCGTCAAGGTGCTCCAGGCCGTCGGCGTCCACGCCGAGGAGGTCGAGCTGCTGCCGGGCGACATGCTCGACGCCGCCGCCGTGGCCGACGCGCTGGACGGCTGCGACGCCGCGATCCACGCCGCCGCCGCGATCGGCGTCACCGGACCCCACCGCGACCTCGTCGAGGTCAACGTCACCGGCACCCGCAACGTCATCGGCGGCGCGGTCGAGCACGGCCTGTCCTCCATCGTGCACGTGTCCACGATCGGGATCTTCGTTCCCCCGTCCGGCCCCGTCATCACCGCCGGCGCTCCGCTCGCGAGCCCCCGCACCGGCTACGGCCGCTCCAAGCTGGAGGCCGAGGACTACGTCCGCGGCCTCCAGGACGGCGGCGCGCCCGTGACGATCGTCTACCCCGGCGGCGTCTGCGGGCCCGACCAGCCCCACCTCGACGCGCTGAACGAGGGGCTCGCCGCCGCGCTCGGCAAGCTGTGGCCGCTGCCCGGCGGCGGCGTGTCCGTCATCGACGTCCGCGACCTCGCCACCGCCCTGGCCCGCACGGTCGAGTCCCCGGACGGGCCGCGCCGGTGGGTGCTCGGCGGCCACTACCTCACCTGGCCGCAGTACGCCGACCTGTGCGACGCGCTGACCGGCGTGAAGTGCCGCCGGGTCCGGGTGCCGAGCGGCGCGATGCTCGCGCTCGGCTCCGCGCTCGACGCCGCCAAGCGCGTCCGCCCGTTCGACTACCCGCTCACCCGCGACGCCGCCGAGTTCATGGTCACGCTCGTCCCGACCGACGACCGCCCGATGCTCGACGCGCTGGACCTCGCCCTGCGGCCCGTCGAGGAGACGGTCGCGGACGCCCTGCGCTGGCTGGCCGGGAGCGGACACCTGAACCCCCGCCGGGCCGGCCGGCTCGTCCCCGAGGAGCGGAAGATGGCCCAGCCGACCCTGATCCAGCGGACCCTGGGGCCGCTGTTCCAGCGGATCTCCGGCGCCCGCTGGTTCGCCAAGGTCGGACCGAAGATCGTCCCGCCCGTCGACCGGACCCTGCACAGGCTCACCGGCGGACGCGCCATGCTTGGCCAGCTCCTTGTCCCGAGCCTCGTCCTGACCAGCACCGGCGCGGTCAGCGGCCTGCGCCGGCAGACGCCCCTCGCCTGCCTGCCCGACGGCGACGGCTGGCTCGTCGTCGGCTCGAACTTCGGCCGCGAGAAGCACCCGGCCTGGACCGGCAACCTCATCAAGAACCCCGACGCCGAGGTGAGCTTCCGCGGGGCGACCACCCCGGTGACCGCCCACCTGCTGGACGACGCCGAACGCGCCGAGGCCTGGCCGCGCCTGACCGCGGTCTGGCCCGTCTACGACCGCTACGTGGAACGCGCCGACCGCCAGCTGCGCGTGTTCCGCCTCTCCCCGCGCTGAACGCGCCGGCGCCGGCGGGCTCCGCAGTCAGGCGCCGTCGACCATTCGCGACATCGCCGTTCCATAATGCTTCGACAATAGGAGCCGAGGCGCGGGACGAAGTCGCGCCTTTTATCAGGAGCCGCGCAGGGTCTTCGAGAGGCGGCGGCCCAGCAGAATGTAGGCGATCATCACACCGGCGACGTTGAGGATGACGTCGTCGATGTCGAAGGCGCGGCCCATCACGACGGCGCCCTGGACGGTCTCGATCGCCAGCGAGAACGCGCCGGTCAGGAGGGCGAGCCGGACGGGCCCGCGCAGGGACTTCCAGACGATCGGCAAAAGGACGCCGAGCGGCGCGAGCAGCGCCAGGTTCCCGCCGATCTGCAGGAAGGCCTCCTTTGTCGGGCGGTCCATATAGAAGCGGAGCGAACGTCCGGGATGGAGGTTCCCGCCGGCCTGGCCATGGTCGTGGACGGGCGTCAGCGTGAGCCGGAAGGCGAAATAGAAGAAGACGCCGAGAACGGCGAGCGCGACCGTCACCACGCACGCGCGAAAGACGAGGACGTACCAGGGCACCTTTTCGCCGCGTTCCGCCGGCTGCCACATCTCCACCAACATCTCGCGCTGGTCCCCCGTTCCGCCGCCGGCTATGCCGCCCCGCGGATTACGGGCGCGGTTCCCGGGTCCCGGCGGCGGGTTATGGAGTGTCCGAATTGCGCCGGAACCGGCCGTTGACAGGACTGACCAAGCAAGCGCATGATTCGCCGTGATCGGAGTCACATCCGATCGCGGGTGCCCGGCGCGAGGCCCCCTCACGGAATGTCATCAGTGAGAGAGGTTGCGTCATGGCCGGTCACGGGCGGCAGCATGCCGCCGATTCGGGAATCACCCGCCGCCGGTTCCTCACCGGAGCCGGGATCGCGGCCGGAGCGCTGCTCCTGCCCTCGTGGCGGACCGCCGCCGCTGCCGCGCCGAGCAACGCGATCGCGGACGGCGACCACGTGCCGGCGCTGGTCATCGGCAGCGGGTACGGCGGCGCGGTCGCCGCGCTGCGGCTCACCCAGGCGGGCATCGCCACCCACATCGTCGAGATGGGGCAGAGCTGGACGACGCCCGGCCCGGACGGGAAGGTGTTCAGCTCGCTGCTCAAGCCGGACGGGCGGTCCTACTGGTTCCGCACCCGGACCGACCAGCCCGTCGGGTACTTCCTCGGCGTCGACGCCAACAAGAACATCGACCGGTACGCGGGCGTCCTGGACTCCGAGGCGTTCGCCCACACGCGCGTCTACCAGGGGCGCGGCGTCGGCGGCGGCTCGCTGGTGAACGGCGGCATGGCCGTCACGCCCAAGCGCGCGTACTTCGAGGAGATCCTGCCGTCGGTCAACGCGGACGAGATGTACGGCACGTACTTCCCGCGCGCGAACGCGGCGCTGGGCGTCAACGGCATCGACACGTCCTGGTTCGAGTCCACGAAGTGGTACAAGTTCGCGCGGGTCGGGCGGGACAGCGCCCAGGCCGCAGGCTTCGGGACCACGTTCGTCCCGAACGTCTACGACTTCGGCTACATGAAGCAGGAGGACGCCGGCACGAAGCCGAAGTCGGCGCTCGCGCAGGAGGTCATCTACGGCAACAACTACGGCAAGAAGTCGCTGGACAAGACCTACCTCGCCGCGGCGGCCGCGACCGGGCGGCTGACCATCAGCCCGCTCCACACGGTCACCGGCGTCGCGCCCGCCGCGGGCGGCGGCTACACGGTCGAGATGACGCAGATCGACACGGCCGGCAACACCGTCGCACGCAAGACCGTCACGGCGGACCGGGTGTTCTTCGCGGCGGGCAGCGTCGGCACGCCCAAGCTGCTGGTCGCCATGAAGGCGCAGGGCCGGCTGCCGAACCTGCCCGACGCGGTGGGCGCCGGCTGGGGCAACAACGGGAACGTGATGGTCGCCCGCGCCAACCACGTCTGGGACACCACCGGCGCCGACCAGTCCACCATCCCCGCGATGGGCATCGACAACTGGAGCGACCCGAACGGCCCGGTCTTCGCCGAGATCGCCCCGTTCCCGGCGGGCACGGAACTGTGGGTCAGCCTCTACCTGGCGATCACGAAGAACCCGAACCGGGGGACGTTCACCTTCAACTCCGGCACCGGCAAGGTCGACCTGTCGTGGCAGTCGTCCTGGACGCAGCCGTCCATCGACGCCGCCAAGCGCGTCTTCGACAAGATCAACAGCAAGGCGGTCACCGTCTACCGGTCGGACATGTTCGGCGTCAACAAGGTCTGGGGCGACGACTTCGTCTACCACCCGCTCGGCGGCTGCGTCCTCGGCCAGGCCACCGACGGCTACGGACGGCTGCCCGGCCACCCCGGCCTCTACGTGATCGACGGGTCGCTCGTCCCGGGCAGCACCGGCGTCAACCCGTTCGTCACCATCACCGCGCTGGCCGAACGGAACATCGAAAAGATCATCAAGACCGACCTCACCTGAACGGTGCCTGGAGCGGAGCGCCAGCGGAGCGGAAGGCACCGTTCAGGTGCTCTTACCCGGGGGGGTGTTGGGGGGTCGTCCCCCCACAGGAAGGCTCACCTAGAACGCGGGACGCCCGCACCGGAGGTTCCGGTGCGGGCGTTGCGCGTTCGCCGGGTCAGACCGCGACGGGGGTGGTGGCCGGCTCCAGGGCCAGGTCGAGCACCTCGCGCACGTCGCTGACGGCGTGGACGGTCATGGTGTCCAGCACCTCGGCCGGGACGTCCTCGAGGTCCGGCTCGTTGCGCTTCGGCACGATCGCGGTGGTGATGCCGAGCCGGGACGCGGCCAGCAGCTTCTGCTTCAGGCCGCCGATCGGCAGCACCCGCCCGGTCAGGGACACCTCGCCGGTCATCGCCACGTCCGACCGGACCGGCCGCCCCGACAGCAGGGACGCCAGCGCCGTCGTCATGGTGATGCCCGCGCTCGGGCCGTCCTTCGGGATCGCGCCGGCGGGCACGTGGACGTGCACGCCGCGGTCCTTCAGGTCGCCGACCGGCAGCTCGAGCTCCGCGCCGCGCGAGCGCAGGTAGCTGAGCGCGATCCGCGCCGACTCCTTCATGACGTCGCCGAGCTGGCCGGTCAGCGTCACGCCGGTGTCGCCGGTCTCCTTGTCGGCCAGCGACGCCTCGATGTACAGGACGTCGCCGCCCGCGCCGGTGACCGCCAGGCCCGTCGCGACGCCCGGCACGCCCGTCCGCCGCTCGGACCTGCCGAGCTCGACCTCCGGGGTGAACCGGGGACGGCCCAGGTAGGCCTTCAGGTCGTCCGCGCCGATCGCGACCGGCAGCGTCGCCTTCTCCAGCGCGACGTTCGCGGCGACCTTCCGCAGCACCCGCGCGATCGACCGGTCCAGCGACCGGACGCCCGCCTCGCGGGTGTACTCGGCGGCCAGCAGCCGCAGCGCGTCGTCGCCGAACGTCACCTCCGACGGCTCCAGCCCGGCCTTGTCGAGCTGCCGCGGCAGCAGGTGGTCGCGGGCGATCGTGACCTTCTCGTGCTCGGTGTAGCCGTCCAGCTGGACGAGCTCCATCCGGTCGAGCAGCGGCCCGGGGATCGCCTCCACCACGTTCGCGGTCGCGAGGAACAGCACGTCGCTGAGGTCGAGCTCGACCTCCAGGTAGTGGTCGCGGAACGTGTGGTTCTGCTCGGGGTCGAGGACCTCCAGCAGCGCCGCCGTCGGGTCGCCCCGGTAGTCGGCGCCGACCTTGTCGACCTCGTCCAGCAGCACGACCGGGTTCATCGAGCCCGCCTCGCGGATCGCCCGGACGATCCGTCCCGGCAGCGCGCCCACGTAGGTGCGCCGGTGGCCGCGGATCTCCGCCTCGTCCCGGACGCCGCCGAGCGCGACGCGCACGAACTGCCGTCCCATGGCCCGCGCGACCGACTCGCCCAGCGAGGTCTTGCCGACCCCGGGAGGACCGGTCAGCGCCAGGACGGCGCCGCTGCGGCGCCCGCCGACGACGCCGAGGCCGCGGTCCTCGCGGCGCTTGCGCACCGCCAGGTACTCGATGATGCGCTCCTTGACGTCGTCGAGGCCGGCGTGGTCGGCGTCCAGGATCTTCCGCGCGCCCGCGATGTCGTAGGCGTCCTCGGTCCGCTCGTTCCACGGGATGTCGAGGACGGTGTCCAGCCATGTGCGGATCCAGCCGCCCTCAGGCGACGCGTCGGACGACCGCTCCAGCTTGTCGACCTCCTTCAGCGCCGCCTCGCGGACCTTCTCCGGCAGGTTCGCGGCCTCGATCCGGGCCCGGTAGTCGTCCTCCTCGTCCGCCGGGTCGCCGTTCAGCTCGGCCAGCTCCTTGCGGATGGCCTCCTGCTGCTGCCGCAGCAGGAACTCCCGCTGGGTCTTCTCCATGCCCTCCTGGACGTCCTTGCGGATCGTCTCCGCGACGTCCAGCTCGGCGAGGTGGTCGCGCGTCCAGCCGATGACCAGCTCGAGCCGCTCGACGACGTCGACCGTCTCCAGCACCTCGACCTTCTGCTCGGTCGTCAGGTACGGGGCGTACCCGGCGTTGTCGGCCAGCGTCGAGGGGTCGTCGATCTGCTGCACCACGTCGACGACCTGCCACGCGCCGCGCTTCTGCAGGATCGCGCTGACCAGGCCCTTGTACTCCTTGGCCAGCTCCTGCGCGCGCCCGTTCGCGGGCGGCGTCTCGATCGCGGTGCCCTCGACCCACAGCGCCGCGCCGGGCCCCGTCGTCCCGGTCCCGATCCGCACCCGCTGGACGCCGCGGACGACCACGCCGGGCTCGCCGCCCGGCAGCCGTCCCTCCTGCTCGATGACGCCGAGGGTGCCGACGCCCGCGTACTGCCCGTTCACCCGCGGCACCAGCAGCACCCGCGGCTTGCCGGCCGACCGGATGCCGGGCCCCTTGGGCTGCGCCACCGCCTTCGCGGCCTCGACGGCCGCCCGGACCTCGCCGCTCTCGGACAGGTCGAGGGGCACCACCATGCCCGGCAGAACGGCCCCGTCGTCCAGGGGCAGCACCGGCAGCGTCAGGGTCTCGCTCATGCTCAGCTCCAAGTCCATCGTCGCGGCCCCCTCGGGAGGGACCGTCCCGGTCGCCCGGGAACCCAACACCAAGTTGAGTCATACACACTCAAGAAAACGGAGCAGCTATTAATTTCCTCAGCAACGTTCGCTCTCAGCGATCAACGTCCGCCTACCCTCGACCCCATGAGCCGGGCCCTGGCGACGGACGCGGACGGCAACGCCCTGACCGCGTTCCTGCCTGCCGTATCCACGTCCAACACCCCCGACGACGCCCCGATGCCCGCAGCCCTGGTCGCCGTCCGTCACGGGACGTCCGTCCTGTTGGTCTTCGACCGCCACCGCCGCCAGTGGGAACTCCCGGGCGGCCGGATCGAGCCCGGCGAGACGCCCCTGCAGGCGGCCGTCCGGGAACTCCACGAGGAGACCGGCCTCCACCTCCCCGCCCTCACCCTCGCCGGCCACGCCCGCTTCCGCCTCGTCGCCCCGCCCCGCGACGAGTACGCCGCCATCTACACCGGCCAGGTCCCCACCCGCAACCACTTCATCCCCAACCACGAGATCAGCGCGATCCGGTGGTGGGACCTCACCACCACGCCACCGGCCGATTCCCAGCCGTTGGACACCGCCCTCGCCCGGCTGGCCGGTCGATAGGGTTCCGGAGTCTCCGTCCCCCCGACGAGGAGTCGTCTGATGGCCGGTCACCGCCGCACGCATGCCGTCCTCGCCGGCGCCGTCCTCGCGGCGGCTTTCCTGAGCGGCTGTTCGAGACCGGAGGCGCACTTCCCGGTCGCCGCGTCCACACGTCCCGCGCCCGCGTCCTCGCTGAGTTTCCGGCCCGGCGAGGTGCAACGCGTCCCCGATCCCCGGACCCTGCTGTCGCCGGGGCTCCGCAAGGATCTGCGGTTCGCCGCCGACGAGGACTCCGAGTGCAGGCAGGAGCAGGCGAACACCTTCATCGACCGCTGGAGCTGTTACCTGTACACACCCCATCGGCGCACTTGGGACAAGGACCTGACGGCGTTGGGCATCGAACTTCACCATCCCGCTATGACCGAGAACGCGACCGCCTATGCGACAGAGATGTTCGCCGACATGAAGAAGTACAGGAACACCGGCAGCTGGGATCCGGTGCCTCTCGGCGACGAGGGCTTCCAATCACCACTGGACCGCTCCATCGGTCACAGCGACGTCTTCTTCCGCGTCCGCAACGTGACCGTGCTGGTCTCGACCGCACCCGGCGACCAGGACAAGGCCGACACCCGGGCCGCCGAGCTGCGGCGCCGGGCCTGGCGGGTCGCCTCCGAACTCGCCCGTTCGATCGCCCGGCTCGCCGGGTAGGGGCGGTCAGGAGATCAGTTTGCCCACGGTGGTGGGGGTCTCGGTCTGGCCGGTGGCGCGGCGGGACTCGTCGGCGGCCCACTTGAAGACGCCGGTGGCCATGAGGGACGGCTCGGACTCGGCGCGGGCGGCGTAGACCTCGGCGCGGGCCTCGTGCAGGGACGCGTCGTCCGGGTCGGCCTGGACGGCCATCTCGGCGAGGTGGGCGGCGAGGCGCAGGTCGCCGTCGGCGGCGGCGCGGCGGGCCGCGTCGGCGACCTTGGCGGCCCCGCCGGCGAGGGACGCGACGGCGCGGGCGAGGTCGGCGTCGCGGGCGGGCTTGAGGTGGGCGGGGTTGCCGTCGTACCAGCCGCCGTACATGCGCCACAGGTTCCGGACGATGAACTCGGGCTCGTCGTACTTGGCCTGCAGGTAGACGCGGTCGGACAGGTGCGCGGGCGGGGCGACGGCGTGCACGATGTCGTCGAGGCGGCGGCCCTCGTTCAGCATGGCGAGGGTCTGGTCGATGATGCTCTCGAGCCATTCGGCGGTCTCGGTGAGGGCCTGCGCGACGCGGTCGGCGCCGAAGACGGGGGCGCCGTGCGACGGCATCATGATCTCGGCGCCGAGGGCGGCCATGCGGCGCAGGGCGTGCGCCCATTCGCGGGGGTAGCGCTGCACCTTCTGCGGGTTGCCGCAGTTGGGGGTGAGCCAGATGAACAGGTCGCCGGGCAGGAGCAGCTTGTACTCGGGGACGTAGGCGACGGTGGCGTCGTCGGTCTCGCCCTTGGCGTGGAAGAGGTCGAAGGTGAGGCCGGCGCGGGTGACGGTCAGCGCGTCGCGGTAGGTGACGTCGGGCTGCCGGTACTCGGTGGGCCAGCGCAGGCCGGGGGCCTGGAACTGGCGCTGGTTGATGACGGAGTTGTAGCCGGCGGTGAGGACGTACCGGTCGAAGCGGTCGCGGACGAGCTCGTGCGCGACGACCTGGGGGCGCGGTCCGTCCTCCGCGTCGAACGGGCCCATGCCCATGACGTGGTCGATGTGGCCGTGCGAGTAGAACGCGAGCGTGAGCGGGTCGGACGTCCAGGCGCGGACGCGGTCGTGCAGGCTCACGGCGGTCATCTGGTTGCCGGTGTCGAACAGCATCAGCTCGCCCTGGCTCCGGAAGGCGATGACGTTGCCGAAGCCCGGCTGCCAGCCGAGGCCGTCGGCGATCTCGATGACGCCGGAGCCGCCCATGCCGGTGTGGACGATGCTGTCGTCGGCGGCGCCGCGCCAGACCCTGTCGGCGTAGTCCTTGATGTCCATGGTTCTTCCTTTCAGTGGGTGAGCACGGCGGAGGCGGGCGCCGGGTCGAGCGCGGCGCGGTCGCGGGACGGGCGGATCAGCGCGGCGGCGAGCAGCCCGCCGCAGACCATCAGGGCGGCGCCGAGGTCGAAGGCGTGCTGGAAGCCGGCCGCGCGGGTCGCGGCGGCGTCCACGATCGCGCCGGTGAGCAGGGGCCCGAACGCGCCCGCGGTGGAGGCGATCGCGGTGACGATGCCGAGCAGCGCGCCGCGCCGGGACGCGGGCACGAGCTCGGACAGCGCGGCCTGCATCAGCCCGAAGAACGCGTTCCCGACGGTGAAGGCGATCATCATGACGAGGATCAGCGCCGCTCCCCCGCCGACCCGGGTGACCAGCAGCGTCGCGAGGCCGGAGACCACGACGGCGGCGCCACCGAGGACGCCGCGCGCGGACCGGCTGGTCCGTCCGGCGCGCATCATGCGGGTGGAGGCGTAGCCGATGGCGAGCATGAACGCGATGCCGACGACCTGTGTCCCGGCGGCGATGAGGCTCGCCTTCTCCAGCGCGATGCCGTGCACGCGCTGGAGGTACTGCGGCAGCCAGGTGACGGCGACGGCCATCGTCCAGAACCCGGCGAATCCGGCGGCGAGGCCGCCGAGGACGGTGCCGCGGGTGAGGAGGCGCCGGTACGGGACGCGCGGCTCGTCCGGCGCGGGCTCCGCGCGGGACGCGTAGGGGCCCTCGCCGCCGAGGCCGAGCCAGGCGAGCGTCCACAGGACGCCGAGGACGCCGGTGAGGGCGAACGCGGCGCGCCACCCGAACCGGGTGACGACGACCGCGAGCAGCGGGGCGCCGATCGCGACGCCGGCGGCGCCGCCGACGGTGAGCAGGCTGCTCGGCAGGGCGCGGTCGCGGTCGGGGAACCAGCCGAACGCGGTGTGGTTGGCGGTCGCGAACGCGGGCCCCTCGGCCGCCCCGAGCGTGACGCGGGTGACGAGCAGGGCGCCGAGCCCGGCCGCGGGCAGCCCGATGACCAGCTGGGACACGCTCCACACCACGACGAGGACGGTCAGCAGCCGGCGCGCCGGCACCCGGTCGGCGAGGAACCCGACGACGATGCCGGACACGCTGAACAGCAGGTAGAACGCGCTGCCGATGGAGCCGAACGCGGTGTCGGACAGCCCGAGGTCGTCGCGGATGTGCTTGCCCGCCAGCCCGAGGACGGTCTTGTCCATGAAGTTGATCATCATGAAGAGGACGAGCAGCGCCAGGATCGTCCGGGCGCGGCGGGTCGGCGCGGGCGGTTCGGCCATGCGGCGGGGCTCCGTTCGGGCGGCGGGGTGGTACGGATCACCCTCCTGCGGGCCGGTGCGCCGCGACAACCGGCGCTTCTCCCGCGTTCGTCCGGTTCGGCTGTGACATGTCACAATCGGCGCGGGAGGTCGTCATCGAGAGGGACCGGGTGCGGCAGGTCGCGGCGGATCTGGCGGCGCGCTGCGAAGGGCAGGTGAACCGGCTCGCGCGGGAGCTGACGCAGCGGCGCTTCGCCGCGATCCCCGACTACGCGGACCTGCCGGCGGACATGCGCGACGTGGAGATCGCGGCGACCGCGCGGTACGCGATCCGGCAGTTCCTGCGGATGGCCGAGGGCGCGCCGGTGGACGAGGACGATCTGCGGCTGTTCCGCGAGCGCGCCGCGCAGCGCGCCGAGGAGGGCATGCCGCTGGCGAACCTGCTGGCCTCGTACTACATCGGCGCCGAGGTCATCTGGGACGCGCTGGTCGCCGAGGCCCGCCCGGACGAGCTGGCCGCGCTGCCGATGCTGGCGCGGCTGCAGCTGCGCGGCACGAACCGGGTCGTCGTCGCGGTGACGGAGGCGTACCAGGCGGAGCGGGCGGCGATCCTGGACGAGCGGCGCGAGGCCGTCCGGGAGGTGGCGCGGGCGCTGCTCGCCGGGGAGCCGGCGCGCGCGACGGCGGACCGGTTCGGGATCCCGCTCGCGGACGCCTACCTGGTGCTCCACCTGCGCTTCGCCGGCGCGGGCGACGGCCAGGCCGCCGGCGCGACGGCCGGCACGACGGCGGGCGCGGGTATCGCCGAGCGCCGCGTGCTGCGGCGGATCCGCGCGGGGCTCGAAGGGTTCGGCGAGGGGGCGCCGCTGATGCTGCAGGACGAGCGCGGGGTGCACGTCCTGCTGCCGTCGGCCGCCGCGGCACGGCTCGCCGACCTGGAGCGGCTGCTCACCGCCGCGGGCACCGCGGCCGGGCCCGTGATCGCCGGCGCGGCCCGCTCCGAGGGCACGGCGGACGTCCCGGACGCGTCCCGGCGGGCCGCCCGGATCGCCGGCATCGCGCAGGCGGCCGGGCGCCCCGCCGGCGTGTACGAGCTGGGCGACGTGCTGCTCGACTACCACCTCAGCGGTCCCGGCGACAGCGGCCCGGCCGTCGGCGCCGCGCTGGACCCGCTCGACGCCCACCCCGAGCTGCTGGACACGCTCCGTGCGTTCCTCGACGCGGACATGGACCGGCGGAGGGCGGCCGCCGCGCTCGCCGTGCACCCCAACACCGTCGACAACCGGCTCGCCCGCATCGCCCGCCTCACCGGCGCCGACCCGCGCACCACGCGCGGCGTGCTGCTGTGCGCCGCGGCGCTCACTCTCCGTGGCCGGGGCGGCCGGGCGTAGCGGACCGTCCGCCTGTCACCGGGCAATGCGCTGGCAAAGACCGCTTCGCGATCACGATTCTTTGCGCACCCCCGGTTTACGCCCGCATGACGTGCGGGTACTTACCGCAACGAGTTCGTGACACAGGGTGAACGTCAAGCTCCTGGGACGGCAAAGTCCCAGGTCGGACCGGGGAGGTGGGCGATGAAGGGCACGCAGCGTGAGCACCGCCCCGCCGGTCCCGCGCACCGTTCGCCGCACGGCCCGGCCGGAGCGGCCGAGGGCGTTCCCGTGACCGGCCGGCAGGGCGCGCGGCGTCCCCCGACGCGCGCCCTGCCGGCCGGTGACGGCGACACACCTCGGGTCCTCGGCCGCACCGGACCGGACCGGGCCTCCCGTCGCGACCGCCATCGGGCGCCGGTGCCGTACGCCCCCGCGGCGCCGGCGCCCCTCACCGCCGGGCCGGCGGCCCCGCCGACCTGTGCCGCCGGCCCGGCCCCAACGCCCCCGTCCGTCCGGGCGCCCGTGCGGCGCCCGCCCCTCGAAGCCGGACGGGCCGTCACGCCCCCGTCCGGCCGGGCACGGGAGGGAGGTGGGAATCAGCCCCGATCCGAGCCGGCGCCATGCCGGTGCACCAGGCGGCCGGAACTCCGTCCGACCCCCGTCCCGGCCGCCCTCACGCAGTAAGGGATCGCTGCGGAGCCGAGCCCGTGAAGGCAAGAGCGCCTTCACGGGCCTCGGTTCGTTCCAGGCCCCCGCGCCGGGACGAACCCGCAGTCAGTCGCGGGCAGGTCAGAGCTTCTTGCGCCAGACCTGACCGTGCACCACGTCGCCGAAGCGGGCGACCGGCGGCTCCTCCTCTTCGAGGAGGAACCCGGCCCGCTCGTAGATCCGGTGCGCGGGCCGCTGCAGCGCCGTCGTCCACAGCATGATCTCGCGGTACCCGGCGTCGGTCGCGAACCGGACGCACTCATCGACCAGCGCCGCGCCGACGCCCAGGCCGCGCGTGCCGGGCTCGACGTGCAGGAGGCGCAGCTGGGCGACGTCCTCCTCGCGCCGGACGCAGAACACCGCGCCGACCCGTTCGCCGCCGACCTCGGCGATCCACGCGCTCTCCCGCTCGGGGTCGTGGTCCTCGACGTAGCCGGCGACGACGCGGGCGACGAGCGCCTCGTAGGTGCGGTCCCAGCCGCACTCCTCGGCGTAGAGGGCGCCGTTGCGCTCGACGACCCACCCGAGGTCGCCGGGGCTCAGCGGGCGCAGGACGGCGCCGTCCGTGCGGACGCGGTCGCCGAGGATGCCCTGCACGGTGCGCATCGCACCGAGGAGGCGGCGGCGGTCGTCGCCGGTGAGGCCGTCCAGCAGCGCGCGGATCTCGGCGCTGGACCGCTCGTCGAGCATCGCCTGCACCTCGCGGCCCCGGTCGGTGAGGCGGACGACCTGTCGGCGGGCGTCGCCGGGCGCGCGTTCCCGGACGACGAGGCCGTCGTTCTCGAAGCGGGTCAGCATCCGGCTGAGGTAGCCGGGGTCGAGGTCGAGGGCGCGCCGCAGCGCGAGCACCTCGGTGTCCTCGCGCTGCGCCAGCTCGAAGATCACTCTGGCCTCGGTGAGGGAGTAGGGCGAGCGCACCAGGCCCTCGCCGAGCACCCCGATCACCCCGGTGTAGAACCGGTTGAACGCGCGGACCGTGCCGACGTCCGCCGCCGTCGCCTCCATGCTCGCCCTCCCACGTTTGACTCAGTCAAACGTTACTCCCGGACGGGCCCGGAGATCCAGCCCCGCACGGGGCGGAACGCGGGAGGGGGTCAGGCGCGGGACGAGTCGGCGCCGGACGGCTCGGGCTCGGCCGCCGGAGCCGCGGGCCGCACCTGGCGGGCCTCCGTGACGATCTTGCGCTCGACCCAGAACGTCATCAGCGGCACGACGCCGCCGAGCACGATCAGCACCATCTTGGTCAGCGGCCAGTCCGCCCGCCGCCACACGTCGTAGGCGGCGACGAGGTAGACCATGTAGAAGAGCCCGTGGACGGGCGCCACGATGCCCGCCATCGCGGGCATGTCGGTCGGACCGTACTTGAGGATCATGCCGATCACCAGCAGCACCAGGAGGCTGCCGACGAGCAGGGCGAGGATCCGGTACCGGGTCACCGCGCCTTCCACAGTTCACACCCTTTCATCGGCCGGCCGCATCCGGCGGCCCGCTCACGTCGCACGGCCCCGCGGCGGTCCGGGGGCGCCCGGCGGCGCGGTCAGCCGCGCCGGTCGGTCTGGGAGTTGAGCCGCGCGAGGTAGCGGTTGTAGGCCGCCAGCGCGGGGTCCTCCTCCTCCTGCCGCCGGATGATCTCGCGCTTGACGGCGGCCTCGGCCGGCTCCTCGATCACCTTGGGCGCCGGGGTCACGCCGGCCTTCTCGTCGCGGATCATCTTGACCCACATCACGATCACGAAGATCGCGAAGATCGGCCATTCGAACGTGTACGCCCAACTGCGGTCGTTGCCCTCCTGGGCGCGGTCGTACTGCCACCAGCCGAAGCCGATGAACGCGCCGCAGAGCACGACCGCGATCGCATGCAGGCCGAGCCAGGCCGGGGTGAGGAACCGTCGCACGTCATCGAGCGTACCCCCGGTCCCGCGCCGCCCGTGCACAACCCCCGGATGGCCGCGGGCGCCTCGGCGGTCAGCCCGGACGGCCTGGCCGGCGCGGTGCCGGGGCGGCGTCCGGAAGCGGCGGGCCGGTGTAGACGGCGCGGGGGCGCAGCGGGTGCGCGCCGCCGTACTCCTCGATGGCGTGCGCGAGCCACCCGGCGGTGCGGGCGACCGCGAACACGGCCTCGCCGGCGCCCGGGACGAACCCGGCGACCGCGCCGAGCGCCGCCACCGCGAAGTCGATGTTCGCGGAGGGCAGCCGGCGCCGCGCCGCCTCGTCCAGGACGGCCTCGGCGGCGGCGAGCCGCGGGTGCCCCGGGGCCGCCGCCCGGACGAGGTCCAGCAGCAGCGTCGCGCGGCCGTCGCCCGACTTGTACACCACGTGCCCGAACCCGGGGATGCGCTCGCCGCCGCGCAGCCGCCGCCCGACCACCTGCGCGGCCGACTCCGGGTCGGCGACCTCCGCGATCAGCCGCTCCGCGCCGTAGGACGCGCCGCCGTGCAGCGGCCCGCTGAGCACGCCGAGCCCGGACGCGACGACCGCGTACGGGTCGGCCCGCACGGACGCGGCGACCCGCGCCGCCAGCGTGGAGGCCGCCAGCTCGTGATCGGCCAGCAGGATCAGCGCCGCCTCCAGCGCCCGCAGCGTCCCCGGCTCCGCCGGCCGCGCGCACAGCCTCCCCCACAACCGCTCCACCACCCCTGCCTCGTCGACGCGCGGCGAGTCGTCGTCATGGGGGTCGTCGTCATGGAAGCCGTTCGGGGCGGGCGGGAGGGCTTCGACGAGGCCGGCGATGAGGGAGCGGGCGGTGTCGGTGACGCCCTCCGGGTCCAGGTGGTGGCGCCGCGGGTCGGCGGCGGCCAGCGCGGTGACGATGACCTGGAGGCGGTCCATCGGGAGCAGGCCCTCGGGCAGCCCGGACTGCGCGGCGACGGCCGCCGCGACGCCCTCGTCCGGGGCCCGCCACGGCGCCTCGCCCGCGTCGTCGCGGCCCGTCCAGAGCCAGCCGGCGACGTCCTCGAACGAAGCGTGCTCGGCGAGGCCGAGCACGTCGCGGCCCCGGTAGTAGGGGCGGTCGGCGCCGAGCGCGGTGATCGCCGACTCGATCGCCAGCTCCCCCGGGCCCGGCCCGCGGCGGGGCTTGCCGCGCCTGGCCAGCTCCTCCACCTGCGCGGCGTCGAACAGGCTGCGCCGGCCGTCCGGGGCGTGCCGGCGGCGCAGCACGCCGCGGCTGACATAGGCGTACAACGTGGCGGGCTTCACACCGAGCCGCTCGGCGGCCGCCGCCGCGTCGATCCACCCGCCCACCTGGTCGTTCTCGCCCATGCATACTCCATCGACATTGATTTTCGTCAATATTGATACATATGGATCCGGCTGTCAATCTGAGGGCATGCCACAGATTCACTTCCTCGACGTCACCAACCGCGACGGCGTCCAGACCGCCCGGACCGGGCTGTCCAAGTTCGGCAAGACGATGGTGAACTTCTACCTGGGGCGGCTCGGGGTCGCGCAGTCCGAGATCGGCTTCCCGTTCCTGTTCCACGAGATCCCCTACGTCCGGGCGCAGATCGCGCTGGCGGAGGCCGGGGCGTTCGGCGATCTGCGGCTCTCTGGCTGGTGCCGGGGCGTCCCGCAGGACGTGGAGAAGGCCGTCGCCGTCCGGGCCGGCGGGAAGGGCCTCGCCCACTACAACCTGTCCATCTCCACGTCCGACTACATGCTCGCGAACAAGTTCCGGGGAAAGCTGGACCGGGACGCCGTCATCCGCGAGATGACCGCGGCCGTCCGCGCGGCCAAGGCGGGCGGCGCGCGGACCGTCGGCGTCAACGCCGAGGACGGCTCCCGCACCGACGACGGCTTCCTCACCGAGTTCGCGCTCGCCGCCAAGGAGGCCGGCGCCGACCGCGTCCGCTACTGCGACACCATCGGCGGCGACACCCCCGACCGCATCCGCGAGCGCTTCGCCAAGCTCGCGTCCGCGATCGGCATCCCCGTCGAGACGCACTGCCACAACGACCTCGGCCTCGCCGTCGCCAACTCCATCCATGGCGCGCTCGGCGACCTGCAGGCCGGACAGGACGCCTGGATCAACACGTGCGTCAACGGGATCGGCGAGCGGTCCGGCAACGCCGACCTGCTGTCGACGATCCTCGCGTTCCGGCACGCCTTCGACCCGCAGGTGAACGGCGCCGAGATCGGCGACCCGCTCGACCTGTCGTGGGCACGCCGCTTCGCGCTGTGGGCGAGCTACGCCTTCGGCCAGCCGCTCCCCTACAACCAGGTCGGCGTCGGGCGGAACGCGTTCGCGCACGAGTCCGGCATCCACGCCGACGGGGCCCTGAAGGACCACGGCAACTACGAGCTGTACGACGAGGAGACCCTCGGCCCGTTCCCCGACGACTGGCACGCGCGGCCGGGGCGCGTCGTCCTGACCGGCGAATACGGCGGCAAGGCCGGGTTCCGGCACGTCATGGACGGTCTCGGCGTCGAGCCCGCCGACGAGGAGCTGGCGTTCAAGCTCGTGCAGCTCTGCAACGCGCAGACGGGCCGCCCCCTCACCGACGACGAGCTGCGCCTCATCGCCGGATACCCCCGCGAGCTGGCCCTCCTCTTCCCTGGGGCCATCGACTGATTCGCCGCTTCCACCGCTTTTGTCGCTAGCGATCTCTACCTTGTGGAGGCATGGCGAGCAGCGCGACGGCACAGGCGTACTCCTACACGCGCCCCTCCGGGCTGGACGGCGGTCTCCTCGGACTGTCGACGTCCGGAGGGACGACGAGCACCGGGCCGCGGGCCCATCCGCACTTCTTCAGCGGCGTGCTCACCCAGGCGGCGCCGGCCGCGGCGGCGCTGATCGCGCTGGCCGACGTGGCGCGGACCCGCTACCACCAGCCGCGCCCGACCGGCTTCCGCGACCCGGTGGTCACCTGCAACGGCGACCGGCTGCGGATGGAGTCGTTCTCTGCCTGCGGCGGCGTGTACGCCCGGCTGGACGTGCTGGAGCCGGCGCTGGACGGCGACGTCCTCGAACGCGGCACCACGAACGTGGACGTCAACGGGCCGCTGCGCGAGGCCCTCGCCCGCGTCGGCGGATCGGACCCGCTGCATCTGGCGGTGGGCGCCGACGAGATGGCGGTGACCACGCTGGACGGCGCGGTGGTGGAGAAGAAGGTGCCGCTGCCGGAGCGGTGGCTGCGCGGGTTCGCCGAGGTCCAGGTGATCACCGCCGGGTTCGACCCGCGGGCCGAGCTGAAGGGGCCGGACGCGGTGCGGTTCCTGCGGTCGCTGCCCGCCCGTTCGCGCGGGGCGCTGTGGGCGGTGCCCGCCGGGCGGACGCTGCGTCTGTCGTCGCGTCCGGCATCCGGCGCGGTGTGCCTCGCCGGCGCGGACCGGCTGCGGACCATGCTGCCGCTGCTGCGGTTCGCCCGGGCGCTGCGCGTTTACGGGCCGTCCGTCACCGCCGGCAGCGCGCCGGTGTCGAGCGTGTGGGAGCTGGAACTGCCCGGCATGCGGTACTTCCTGACGCTGTCACCGGAGGTGTCGCGGGGCTTCTCCGGCGAGGGCGCCGTCCTCGACGCCCTCGCGACGGACGAGGCCGCCGGCGACGCCGACCTGATCGGCGCGCTGCTGTCGTTCGAACCCCGCGTGGACCCGGGCCTGCTCGCCGAACGCTCCGGCCTGCCGCTCGACCGGACGAAGGCGGCGCTGACACAGCTCGGCACGTCCGGACGCGTCGGCTTCGACACCGCCGAGGCCGCGTTCTTCCACCGCGAACTGCCCTACGACGCGGCGCGCGTGGCGGCGCTGAACCCGCGTCTGCGGTCGGCGCGCGCGCTGGTCGAGAACGGTGCCGTCCGCTTCACCGGCGATGACGCCGCGGTCGTCACCACCGACGGCGGCGACCGCGAGGTCCGCTTCGAGGGCGACCGCGCCACCTGCACGTGCCCGTGGTGGTTCGATCACCGGGGCGGGCGCGGGCCGTGCAAGCACGTCCTCGCGGCCACGATCGTCCGCCGCGACGGCGAGGCGGTCGCCGCGCTGGACGCGGAGGCGGCGCGATGAGCTGGGACGCGATCCGCGCCGCGATCGACGCGAAGGACACCGGACGGGTGATGGCGCTGGTCGCCAAGCTCGACGCGACCGGCCGCAAGGAGGTCGCTGACCGGCTCCCCGGAAAGCTGAAGGAGATGCGCGACGCCGCCCAGTGGGGGGAGTTGGAGAAGGGCTACCACCAGCCGCTGATGATGGCGGGCGCGGGCACGATCGGCGGCGCCGCCGCCGTCGCGGCCTGGCTGTGCCGCCGCGAGTTCGACACGTGGTGGCTGCGCTTCCACGGCAAGGAACTGCGCCGGGATCTGGACGTGGTCACCGCCGCGCGCCCCGCCGAATGGCGCGCCGACGTCGCCCGCCGCATCGCGGAGCGCATCCGGATCACCGACTTCGCGGAGTCCGTGCTGCCGCGCTGGCACATGGCGGCGGGACTCGCCCTGTCGGCGGGCGCCGAGCCGCCGGCGGCGGACGGCTTCGTCGTGCTGTGGGCGAGCGGCGGCGCCGACCCGAACGCCCTCGCCGACGACCCGTTCCTGGACGCGCTCGTCCCGCGCCTGTTCGAGGCCGACGGCGTCGGCGCCGCCCTCGCGTTCGACCGGAGCACCGCGGAGTGGGCCAAGGACCGCCGGACCTGGGCGGACGCGCTGGCCGAACTCGCCGCCACCGGACGGGTCCCGCGCGGCACGCTGATCGACGGTTGCGTCCGGCGGTTCCTGCGCGGCGGCACGCCGCACGAGCAGCGGTGGTTCGCGCAGTTGCACGAGCTCTTGGAGCCCACGGACGCCGAGGTCGCCGCGCGGGTGCGGGACTACGCCCGGCTGCTGCCGTCCGCGCCGTCGACGATCGCGGACCTGGCGCTGCGGGCCGTCCGCCGGGCCGACGAGCTGGAGATGGTCGGCGAGCCGCTGTTCGAGGAGGCGGCGGGCGCCGTGCTGTTCCGGCCGGAGAACAAGCTGGTCCGGGCCGGCCTGACCTGGCTGGACCGGACGGCGCGCAAGCGCGGCCGCGTGGACGCCACGCTCCGCGCCGTCACCGCCGTGTTCACGTGCGACTCCCTCGACCTGCGGGAACGCGCCGTCAAGATCGCCGTGAAGCATGCCGGGAAGGCGTCCGCCGAGGCGGGCGAGCAGGTCCGCGGCGCCGCGTCGGGGCTCCCGGGGCCGCTCCGCGAGACGATCGCCGCCGCGTTCGGCGACGTGGAGGCCGAGGCCGCGTTCCCGCTCCCCGTGGGACCGCCGCCGTTCGTCCCGCGCGAGATGCCCGCCCCGATCGGCTCGCCCGCCGAACTCGCCGAGGAGTTCGCCGTCCTCCTGCACACCGAGCATCCGGACTGGCTGGCCGTCGAACGCTTCGTCGCCGCGCTCGTGGAGTTCGCCTACCAGGACATCGACGGCACGAGGGACGCCCTGCGGCCCATCGTGGAGAAGCGGGCGCCCTGGTTGACGAACGCGGACCGGCTGGGCCGGCACCACGAGCAGGATTGGACGCTGTTCTCCGTCCGCTGCCTGTTCCTCCCCAAGACCCCCAACCGCCTGGTCGAGGCCCTCGCCTCGCTCGTCAAGGGGTGGTCGCGCAAGGGCGAAACGATCTTCGATCCGCAACTGGACCGGTTCCTGGTCCTGCGCGGGCGCGAGATCGCCGCCGCCGTCGGACGGGTCCCGGTCCTGCCGGCCACCCCGACCACGGCCGACGGGCACGTCGATCCCGGCGTGCTCGTCGAGCGGCTCGAAAGGCTCGAAGCCGCGGGCACCGAACCCGGACGCGCCGAACTGGCGCAGGCGATGCTCCGCGTCCCGCGCGAGATCGACCCGGCCGCTGTCACCCGCGCCAAGGGCCTGGTCTCGCCGGCGGGCCAGGCGATGGCGGCATGGCTGGCCGCGGGCCCGCAGCCCGACCCGGACGTCCGGTGCGAGGTCCTGGCGGAGCCGATCGCGACGGTCGGCGACCGCAGGCTCCGCCTTCCGTCCCGGATCCTCTCCGTCGTCTCCTTCCCCGGCGACTCCGACATCGCGCGCCTGTGCGCCTTCCCCGAGGAGGGCTGGCGGGACTTCGGGCAGCCGAAGTACTCCCACACGTTCGCCTGGTGGCCGGGCGTCACGCCGTCCCACCGGGAGATCGCCGCCGCGCAACTCGTCCCCTACCAGGCCGGCCTGACCGACGAGGGCTGGCTGCAGGGCCCGACGATGCTGGCGATCGCGGAGGCGGACGGGCCGTCCGGAGCCGCCACCGGGACGCTGCTCGCCTGCACGCTGGCCAACGCGCACGAACGCCACCGCGCCGACGCCGTCGACGCGCTGCTCACGCTGAGCGCGCGCGGCGTCCTGCCCGCCGCCGAGACCGGCGTCGCGATCGGGCGGCTCGCCGCGTTCGGCCGCGTCAAGCTCGGCCGGGTCGCGAAGGCCCTGGGCGCCGCCGCCGACGCGGGCGCGCACGCCGACGTCTGGACGATCATCGCCGCCGCGCTGCCCGAGATCCTCGCCGGACCGGGCGGCCACGGGGTCCGCGGCCTGCCCGACCTGCTCGCCCTCGGCACGCGCACCGCCGAGACGACCGGCGCGCGCGGCGAGATCCCCGCGCTCAAGGCCGTCGCCGGGCGCGGCGGGTCCAGCCGGCTGGTCAAGGAAGCGGCCCGGCTGCACCGCGGCCTCACCGCAACCTGACGGGCCGCCGCGGTGTTGAAGAGAATGTCGGACTCGGATGGCACGCTGAACGGACCGGAAGGGAGCGCCCGACGATGACCGAGACACTCGCGTTCGGCACGGTCGACACCGTGCTGGGACGGCTGCTCGTGAGCGAGACGGAGACGGGGATCGTGTCGCTGGACTTCCGCGACACCCCCGCCGCCCGCGAGCGGGCCGCCCGCAAGACCGGCCTGCCGGTGGTGGACGCCCCCGGCCGCCTCGACCCGGCGCTCGCGGCGCTGCGCGACTACTTCGCCGGCGACCTGAAGACGTTCGAGCTGCCGATCGACTGGCGGCTGACGGGCGACGTGCAGCGGCAGGTGCTGACCACCCTGTACGAGACCGTCCGCTACGGGCAGACGATCACCTACGGCGCCCTCGGCGACCGGAGCGGCACCGAGGTGCACGCGCAGGTCATCGGGCAGGTGATGGGCAGCAACCCGATCCCGCTGATCGTCCCGTGCCACCGCGTCGTCGCCTCGAACGGCCTCGGCGGCTACAGCGGCGGCTCGGGCGTCGAGGTGAAGCGCTGGCTGCTCACCCTGGAGGGCTCGATCCCCGCCACCCTCGACTGGGACATCACCCGCGCCCCGTGACCTCCCGCCGCCGCGGCCCGACGAGCACGGCGGGATCGAACGACACCTCGAACGGCTCCGCGATCCGCAGCGTCCGCCCCGCGCAGACGCGGTCGGCCTGGACGTACTCGCCGTCCTTGAGGAGGAGCACCTCCACGCAGGGCGCCCCCTCACCGATCAGCTCGACGCGCAGGAACGTCGGGATGCCCGCCGCCGCGTACATCCGGGGCTTGTCGGTGAAGTCGCGCCGGCGGTTGCTTCGCCCGGGGCTGACCACTTCGGCGACGAGGTGGATGTACTGCGGGTCGAGCGCCACCGTACCGGCGAGCATTGGCTCCGCGTCGGCGACCACGACGTCGGGGATCGCCCCTTCGCCTGCGCAGGGAACGTTGGCCCCCTCCGTGACCTCCATGTCATCCGGCGCGGCGTCGTCCAGGATCCGGACGAGCCGCTTGGTGCAGATCTGATGATTGGTCGCGGCGAGGGGGCTCACGACGTAACTCCCGTCGATCAGTTCGACGCGCTGCCCGTTCTCCGGCAGCGCCAGCCAGTCCTCGACGGTGAACCCATCACGATCAGGCATCGGTTCGGCGGGCATTGCGAGTGCCACGCCTCATCACCTCCATAGGCCCAGTGTGTCATGGGGGGACATCGACGTTCGATCACACTGGGCGTTCACTTGATTACGCCGAGAACTCGGAAGTTAGCAGCCCGAGGATCAGCGCGTCAGGCGAACGGCGACCTAGGACATCACGAGCCCGCCGCGTCAGGCGGGGGCGGGGGTGTAGGTGACGCCGGTGAGGGTTTCGGAGACCTGCCAGAGGCGGTCGCCGAGGCCCGCCTTGGCGGCCTGTGGCGGCGTGACGACCTTGACGGGGCTGCCGCGGAACTGCAGCAGGCGCGGGCCGTAGCAGGCGCCGCCCTCGACGCCCGGCGCGGTCGCGGCGTACAGGGACGGCAGCGCCCCGGCCGCCGCCGGCTGCGCCACCACCGCGTTGCTGAGCACCATCGCCTTCTCCATGACGGAGTTGCCGGACATCTTCGGTCCGGCCTCCTGGAGGTTGGTGGCGGCGTAGCCGGGGTGGGCGGCGGCGCTGGTGATCTCGGGGACGCGGCGGTCCAGCTCCCGGGCGAAGACGAGGTTGGCGAGCTTGGCCTGGCCGTAGGCGCCCCACTTGCTGTAGCGGCGCTCGCCCTGCAGGTCGTCGAAGCGGAACCGGCCGCTCCACGCGACCCCCGACGTCACCGTGACGACCCGGGCGGACGCGGCGGCGCGCAGCGCGGGCAGCAGCAGGCCGGTGAGCGCGAAGTGGCCGAGGTGGTTGGTGCCGAACTGCATCTCGAAGCCGTCGGCGGTGGTGCGGCGCGGCAGCGCCATGACGCCGGCGTTGTTGACGAGGATGTCGAGCGGCGCCTCGCCGTACCGGGCGGCGAACGCGCGCACCGACGCCAGGTCGGCGAGGTCGAGGGAGCCGAGGGTGAGGTCGGCGCCGGGCGCGGCGGCCCTGATCCGGTCGAACGCGGCCTGGCCGCGCTCGGCGCTGCGGCAGGCCAGCACGACGGCGGCGCCGTGCCGGGCGAGCTGCAGCGCCGTGTGGTAGCCGATGCCGCTGTTGGCCCCGGTGACGATCGCCCGCCGGCCCTGCAGATCGGGAATGTCGGCCGCCGTCCACCCGCTCATGGCACCTCCACGTCCTAGCCGACCTCAAAAGTTAGACGTGTAATTCAATAGCGACAAGCCGTGTGGTGCGATTCACAATGCCGGAGGGCCGGCCGCGGGGTTCGCGCGCCCGCGTCCGGCGCCCTTCCGGGGGCCTTTTCTCAGGCCGGAAGGTTCTTCTCGATGGCGGCGACGACGTCGGCGGACTCCGGCTCGGCCTGCGGCGCGAACCGGGCGGCGACCGCGCCGTCCGGGGCGATCAGGAACTTCTCGAAGTTCCACCGGATGTCGCCGGTGTGGCCCTCGGCGTCGGGGGTGCCGACGAGGCCCTCGTACAGCGCGTGCCGGCCGTCGCCGTTGACCTCGATCTTCTCGGTCATCGGGAACGTGACCCCGTAGGTCGCCGAGCAGAACTGCGCGATCTCCTCGGCGCTGCCGGGCTCCTGGCCCATGAACTGGTTGCAGGGGACGCCGAGGACGGTGAAGCCGCGCCCGGCGAACCGCTCCTGCAGCCGCTCCAGGCCGGCGTACTGCGGGGTCAGGCCGCACTTGGAGGCGACGTTGACGAC
Organism: Actinomadura sp. NPDC048394; assembly: GCF_040651755.1. Lineage (NCBI taxonomy): Bacteria > Bacillati > Actinomycetota > Actinomycetes > Streptosporangiales > Thermomonosporaceae > Actinomadura > Actinomadura sp. NPDC048394. The sequence goes on from NZ_JBEZJL010000031.1 coordinate 58,376, forward strand.
GAGCACGGCCTTGCCCCGGTACTGCCCGAGGTCCGCGGGACCGCCCTGCAGACCCTCGATCTCCACGTCATAGAAGGACATGCGGCCGATCCTAGGCGATCACCCCCGGCCCGCACCGCCCGGACCGCATCCGGAGGCGGAGGGTCACGGCGACAGGTCCAGGCTGCTCACGAACGAGGAGACCTGATCACCGGCCCTGCCCAGCTGGGTGAACGCGTTGTTGACGAAGCCGGCCGCGTCCCGGGGTGAGCTCAGCAGGTAGAAGATGACGAAGGCGATGGCCACATAGCGGAGGTTCTTCTTCATCCGTACGCCGTCCCTGTTGTAGCGCAGCGACACATTGACCCGATCCAATGATGCCCAGCCGCGTCTGCTCGCAAAGCGGGATTTTACTGTGACGCGGGGGAGAGCGCTTGCTTGCCGCGCGCGAAAAAGCCCCGCACCCGCGGCGGGTACGGGGCCTGGAAGCGGCGCCTAGCTGGGGATCGCGCTCATGAACTGCGACAACGACTCGGCCGCGGTCCCCAGCCCGCTCAGCGCGTTGTTGACGAGATTCGCCGCTCCCTCGGGCCTGCTGATGACGTACCACGCCACAAACGCGATAGAGGCCAGCTTCAACTGCTTCTTGTTCACTACAACCACCCTCTGCGGTCGGATGCCTACGGAGTGTAGTTCCCAAGGGTGGCCGCACGGAGATCAAGATGGGGCAAAGTCAAGGTCATGTCCGCTTGGCGCGGACGCGGGAGACGCGGGCCTCAGCCGCCGTGCTCGGTGAGGTAGTCGATGTAGAAGGGGCGGAGGGCGTCGGCGACCTCGCCCTCCCCCGCGTGCGTGAACTCGCGCAGCAGCGACAGGCCGTGGAACAGGTCGAACTCGGCGCGGTCGACCTCGCCGGTGGCCGCGGCGGCGGGGGGGATGGCGCGCAGCAGGTCCCACAGGAAGCCCACGTCGTGCCGCTCCCTGGCCAGCTCCATCGCGCGGTCGTGGAGTTCCTTGGACGACAGGGTCGACAGGTCGTCCTGCTTTCCGCCCTCAGGCGTCACATCCGCCATGGCTCGACTCTATGCCAAGCCCGGCCCGGCCCCCGACGGGCCCGGGCCGGGCGCGGCGCCTCACTTCTGGACGAGGTCGGACGGGATCGGCTGCCCCTGCTTCAGCGCGCCGAACAGCTCCGACGCCTTCGTCCTGTCCCAGGTGATGTAGGAGCCGGCGCTCGCCGAGGAGCCGGTCCCGCCGACCGGGACGGTCGTCGTCACGCCGCCGTTGGCGACGCCCCGCATCGCCCACATCATCCGCACCAGGTCGTACAGGTGGTCGCCGTCGTCCACGAGGAAGTTGCTGGTGGAGTGGAGGGCGAGCGGGACGCTGCGGAACGGGTTGAGGAGCGTCGTAGGGCTGGACGCCTTCTTCATCAGCGCGCCGAAGAACTGCCGCTGGTGCTCGACGCGCTCCAGGTCGGCGCGGGCGAAGTGCCGCGACCGGACGTAGCCGAGCGCGTCGCTGCCCTTGAGGTTCTGGCAGCCGGCCTTGAGGTCGATGCCCGCCTTCGGGTCCTTGATGTTCTCCTTGACGCAGATGTTCACGCCGCCGACGGCGTCGACCACGCCCACGAACCCGTTGAACCCGATCTCGGCGTAGTGGTCGATGTGCACGCCGGTCGCCTTCTCCACCGTCTGCGCGAGCAGCTTGGGGCCGCCGAACGCGAACGCCGCGTTCAGCTTGTTGGAGCCGTGCCCGGGGATCGGGACGTAGGAGTCGCGCGGGAGGCTGACGAGGGACGTGCCGCCGGCGCCGTAGTGCAGGAGCATCATCGAGTCGGTGCGCCGCCCGGACGCGTAGCCGGTGTGGAGCTTCTTCTGGGCCGACTTGTCCAGGCCCTTGCGGCTGTCGGAGCCGACGATCAGCCAGTTGGTGCCGGGCGTGTCGGCGACCCGGCCCGGGTAGTCGACCAGGACCGACTCGCGTTCCAGCCGCGAGTCGAGGTAGAAGTAGCCGCCGACGATCAGCAGCACGAGCACGGCGGCGATCACGCCGAGGACCCGGGGCCAGCGGCGCCGCCGGCGCCGGCGCACCGGCGGGCCGCCCGCCGGGCCGTCGGGGTACACCCGGCCTCCGGCGAGCTGGTCGCCCGCGTACGGGTCGTCGTAGGGGTCGCCGTACGCCTCCCGCCCGTAGGCGGCGTGCTGGTGCTCCGCGCGTACGGAGTCGTGCCTCTCGCGGGCCACGCCGTCGTCCTTCCTGCCGTGTCCGGCCACCAGGCCGGCGCCGGTCATGCCGTAGACCCTAGACAAACCCGCGGGGTGCCGCGTCCATCCGGCGCATGATTGTCCACACCTCCAAATCACTACGTTTTGTGACATATGAAGCGGACAGCGTCCCCCTTAAGGCGCAGACTGCCCTTCGGTGGCACAGACGTCCGGAGGGCGGCGCATGGGCGTGAGGCGGCGTATCGCCGGGGGATTTCGGCTGCTCGCACGCCGGTGGCGCCGGCCTGATCCGCCCGGCGCCGCGCCGGACGACCCGTTCGAGTCGCAGCTCCCGGAGCTGTCGGCGCTCGTCTGGCACGCCAAGGACGGCGAGCTCGCCGAGACCGGGATGGGCACCATGGCCCGCCGCCTCCCCGCGGTGATCGCGCAGGCGGCCGGGCTGGCCTGGCGGGCGAGCCGCGCCGACACGGCCGCGACGATCTCCCTCAACCTCGCCGCCGGCCTGTTCACCGCGTTCGGGCTGCTCGCCACGACCGGCGTGCTCACCGCGCTGTTCAGCGCCGGGCCCACGCCCGGCCGGGTCCGCGACGCGCTGCCGTCGCTGGTGCTCGTCGCCGGCTCGGTGGCGCTGCGGTCCGGGCTGCAGGCCGCCGCCGGCTGGACGCAGGCCCGCCTCGAACCGCAGGTCCAGCGGCTGGTCGAGCTGCGGCTGTACGAGGCGACCACGGCCGCGGACCTGACCGCCCTCGACGACTCGACGTTCCTGGACGACCTGCAGCGCGCCCAGACCCGCGGGATGAACGCGGCATCCCAGGTCGTCCAGCACGCCGTGGACGTGCTGACCGGCGCCGTCGGGATGATCGCCGCCGCCGGGACGCTCGGCGTGCTGCACCCGCTGCTGCTCCCGCTGCTGCTGCTCACCGCCGTCCCAGAGGGCTGGGCGTCGGTGCGCAGCGCCCGGATGCGCTACGCGACGATGCTCGCGCTGGTCGGCGTCGCCCGCCGCAAGTGGATCCTGTCCGACCTGATGACCGAGCGGCGGCACGCCGCCGAGGTCCGCGCGTTCACCATGCGGCCGTTCCTGCTCGGCGAGTACGACCGGTTCGCCGCCCACCAGCGCCGCGTCGAGCTCGGCCTGGCCCGCAGGCAGACCTTCGCGAAGCTCACCGGGGACGTCCTGAAGGGCGTCGCGACCGCCGGCGTCTACGTCGCCCTCGGCCTCATGCTCTGGCAGGGCTGGGTGCCGCTGGCCGTCGCCGGCACGGCCGTCCTCGCGATCAGGAGCGGGCAGACGTCCCTGGTGAACCTCGTGTTCGCGGTCAACCAGTGCTACGAGGAGGGCCTGTACTTCGGGGACTACCTGGCGTTCTGCGACGCCGCGGAGGCCCTGATCCCGCACCGCGCCCTGCCGCCCGCCGACGCGGACCCGCGGCCGGCGCTGCCCGCCGAATTCGACCGGATCCAGGTCCGCGACGTCACCTTCACCTATCCCGGCTCCGGCGCCCCGTCGCTCAACGGCGTCTCGCTGGAGCTGCGCCGCGGCGAGGTCGTCGCGCTCGTCGGCGAGAACGGGTCCGGCAAGACCACCCTCTCCCGGATCATGGCCGGGCTCTACGACCCCGACGGCGGCGAGGTCCGCTGGGACGACGTGGCCCTCGCCGACGTCCCGCAGGACGAGGTGTGGAGCCGCGTCGCCGTCATCGCGCAGGAGTACACGCACTGGCCGATGACCGCCCGGCAGAACATCACCATGGGGCGCGGCCCCGAGCACCGCGCCGGCGAACCGGAGGACCCCGCCGTCCTCGCCGCCGCCCGCGCGTCCGGCGCCGAGGAGGTCGTCGCGGACCTGTCCCGCGGCTACGACACCCTCCTCGACCGCCGCTTCCAGGGCGGCGCCGAGCTGTCCGGCGGGCAGTGGCAGCGGCTCGCCGTCGCCCGCGGCTTCTACCGGGACGCGCCGCTGCTGATCTGCGACGAGCCCACCGCCAGCCTCGACGCCCGCGCCGAGCACCTGCTGTTCGACCGGATCCGCGACCACGCCGCCGGACGCACCGTCCTGCTCATCACGCACCGGCTCGCCAGCGTCCGCTACGCCGACCGCATCTACGTGCTGGAGCACGGCAAGGTCATCGAGGAGGGCGACCACGACGCCCTCATGGCCGCCGGCGGCCTCTACGCCGACCTCTACAACCTCCAGGCCTCCGCGTATTCACACAGGGGGGACGACCCCCCTGGAACCCCCCGTCACGGTTGACAGACCGTTTCCCGCTCCGCTGGAGCTCCGCGCGAAACGGCCTGCCAACCGGCGGGCAGGCCCGCTGCGCTCGCTGCACTCGCTGCACTGCCCGTGAGGTGGCTGAGCTTCACCCTGCCGAGGCCGAGCTTCGAACCGTCGGGGGTCGCCCCCCTGGGCTGGCAGGGTCAGATGTAGGGGCCGAAGGAGTTGGCGGCGGTGCCCGGTGGCGTTTCAGGGAGGTCCTCGGGGCGCAGGAGGCGGACCTCGGCGGGGTCGATCGCGGCGGGGTCCGCGTCGTGGGCGGCGGTGATCCGCTGCGCCTGCCGGGACACCGCGGCGTCCAGCAGGTTCCGGACGAGGCGGGCGTTGCCGAACGAGGAGCCGCGCGGGTGCGCGGCGACGAGCCGGCGCAGCGCGGCCGGCACGCCGGGGTCCAGGGTGAGGCCGGCCGTCGCCGCCATCAGCTCGAAGATCGTGACGAGCTCGTCGTCGGAGTAGTCGGGGAAGCGCAGGACCTGCGGGAAGCGCGACTCCAGGCCCGGGTTCGACTTGAGGAAGCGCTCCATCTCCGCGTCGTAGCCCGCGACGATGACCACCAGGTCGGCGCGGTGCTCCTCCATCAGCCGCAGCAGCTCGGCGATCGCCTCGTGCCCGAAGTCGCGCTGGTCGCCGCCGCCCGCCGAGGTCAGCGCGTACGCCTCGTCGATGAACAGCACGCCGCCGAGGGCCCGCTCGACCGCGGTCCGCACCCGCGGCGCGGTCTGCCCGACGAACTCGGCGACGAGGTCGGCGCGGGTCACCTCGACCAGGTGCCCGGACGACAGCAGGCCGAGCCGCGCGTACACGGCGGCGATCAGCCGCGCGATGGTCGTCTTCGCGGTGCCCGGGTTGCCCATGAACACCATGTGCCGGGTCGGGACGGTCAGCGGCACGCCGGCGTCGCGGCGCATCTGCTCGGCGCGGGCCTCGGCGACCAGCGCGTCCACCTGCCGCTTGACCTCCTTGAGGCCGATGAGCCGGCCGATCTCGCCGAGCGGGTCGGACGAGACGTCCCCGCCGGCGCGGGCGAGGGCGTCGGGGACGTCCTCGAGGAGGATCTCGTCGAGCGACTCGGTCTCGTCGACGATCCCGTCGGCGAGCACGCGGCGGCCCTGCATCGCGACGGCCCGGTCCAGCAGGTTGATCATGATGCGGGCGTTGCCGAAGCCGTTGTCGCGCGGCGCGGCCTGGGCGAGCGCGCGCACCTTGTCGAGGACGCCGGGGGCGAGCGCGAACCCGCCGTCGGCGGCCTTGCCCGCGAACACCTGCACCAGCTCGTCGTCGGTGAGGTCGGGGAAGCGGACGGTCCGGGGGAACAGCGCGGCGAGGTCGGGGTGGGACTTCAGCAGCCCGTTCATCTCCGCCTGCGGCCCGGTCAGCACGACCACCAGGTCGTCGGCGTGCGCCTGGACGGTGGTGAGCAGCACGTCGAGGACCTCGCGGCCCCGCACGGCGTCCACGGCGGCGGCGACGAACGCGTGCGCGTCCCGGACGACCAGGACGCCGCCGAGCGCCTGCTCGACGGCGCGGCGCACCCGCAGGACGCTCTCGGTCGCGTACTCGCCGAGCAGGTCGGCGCGCTCGACCTCGACCATGTGCCCGGACGACAGCACGCCGAGCCCGGCGTAGATCCGGCCGAGGATCCGCGCGACCTTGGTCTTGCCGGTGCCGGGGTTGCCGGTGAACACCAGGTGGCGGGGGCGCGCGGCGAGCGCCATCCCCGCCTCGCGGCGCAGCCGGGCCGCCTTGGCCTCGGCGACCAGCGCGTCCACCTCGCGCTTGACGGGCGCGATGCCGGCGCAGGCGGCGAGCTCGGCGAACGGGTCGGTCTCGGCGGGACGGCCCGGGATGAGCCGCTGCGGCAGGTCCGCGGCCGTGACCTCGGGGGCGTCCTGGCCGGTGCGGGCCCGCGCCGCCGCGGCGCACTGCGCCGCGGTGTGCTCGGCGAGCCGGGCGCCGCGCAGGTTCAACAGCGGCGGCGTCCGGCTGAGCAGCACCCCGGCGGTCGCGGCGACCTCGGCGGGCACCGTGGCGCCGCGCGCCCGGACGGCCCGGGTGAACAGCTCGGCGAAGTCGTCCTCGGCGAAGTCGTGCGTGCGGGCCACGTCGAACGCCCGGACGAGCGCCGGGTTGGCCTCGAACAGCCGCCGGTCGCCGCCGGGGCGGCACAGCGCGACGACGTCGAGGCGCGGCGAGCGCGCCATGAGGCGGCGCAGTTCCTCGACCGCCGCCGCGCCGCAGCGCTCGTAGGAGACCAGCCGCTCCAGGTCGTCGACGACGAGCAGCATCCGGCCCTCGACGCAGTCACGGACGCGGGCCTGCAGCCACAGCGCGGCGTCGCTGACGCCCAGCGACGCGAACACCTGGTCGGAGACCCACAGCGCCTCGCGGACGGCGCCGCCCGCGGCCAGCCGCCGCTCCAGCAGCTCGGCGGCGGTGCCCTTGCCGGTGCCCTCGGGCCCGGCGATCAGCAGGCGGACGGGCCGCTCCCCCGCCAGCCGCGCGGCCAGCGCGTCCTGGACGGCGCGCGCCAGCTCCGGCTGCCCGACCAGCTCGTCGCGCGCCCCGCCGTCCTGCGCCGCATCGTCCGGTGCCGCATCGTCCTGCCCGGGCTGCCCTTCCCGGCGGTCCTGAGCCTGCGCGTCCCGGGACAGCAGGCCGGCAAGCGGGTTGACCACGCGGCGCGCCGCGAACAGCCGCCGCAGGTCCGACTGGAACGGCCGCACCGGGACGCGGCAGCGCGGGCTCGTCGCCGCGTCCGGCAGGCCCTGCACCGCGCCGGTGACGCGGACCGCCATGTCCAGCCACGCCCGCGCCGCGTCCGCCTCGCCCGCGACCAGTCCCCTGGCCAGCCATCCGCGCACGTCCTGCTGCCACGCCTCGACGGCGAACCCCGCGCGCACGGCGCGGAACCGCTCCTGCAGGTTCTGGTAGCGGTCGGCCCCGAGCGCGACCGCGAACTCCGCCGGGACGGTCGCCGCGTCCGCCGCCAGCAGCAGCTTGGCCAGCGCCGCGTCCGCGCCGTCGCCGTCCATGACGGCCTCCGACAGCCGCGCGTGCGCCGCGTCGAGCCCGTCGCACGCCCAGCCGAGGTACCCGACGGGGCCGGCGAGCTCGGGCAGGACGTCGAGCTCCTCGTCGGTGAGCCCGGCCGTCCACACCTCCTCCAGCCGGTCCTGCGGGACGGTCAGGTCCAGCTCGCGTAGCTCCGGGTCGGCGGCCCGGCGGTCGAACAGGCCGGCCAGCGCCCGGCGGCGGCGCTCCAGCGGCTCCAGGCCGTCGAAGACGTCCAGCCCGTCCCGCGCCAGGTCCAGCATCACGGTCCGCAGCTCGCGGTCGTCTCCGGCCGGCTCGGGCAGCCACAGGCCCGGCGGGCGCCACCGCCCGCCCTGGGTGAACCACGCGACCGGCTCGCGGACGGCCGGCTCCGGCGTCGCGAGGAAGTCCGACAGCAGCTCGTAGTCGACGTCGCCGCGGGACCCGCCGCGCACCGCCGACGCGCCGAGCAGGAACGTCAGCAGCGACCACTGCTCGGCGCCCGCCGCGCTCGTCCCCTCCCCGTAGAAGTCGCTCAGCCGCCGCGGGAGCAGCTCCGCGCGGGGGTCGGCGTTGTAGGCGACCGCGCGCTCCCGCATCCGCTCGTAGAGCCCGTCGGGCACGCGCCACGGCCCGTGGGCGTACACGTCGAGCACGGGCTCCTCGGTGAGCAGCAGTTCGAGATGGTCCGGCAGCCGGGGGGAACGCACCTGGTCCTTCTCCTATGCGGCGGGGCGGGGGCGTCACGTCTCGCAAGCACCCTACGACCCGGCGCGATCACGCACATCCCGTCGCGCCGGGTTGGCACACGGCCGCTCCTCGGCGATAGTTGTCATACGGAAAATATTCGCCGGGCGCCGCGCCCGGCGGCGCCCGGCCCCCTAGGAGGCGGAACCCCCGTGCCACCGTTGGAAGTGACCGCCCGCTCGCAAGCCGGCCGGGCCGTCGTGCGCCTGCGCGGCGAACTCGACATCGCCGGCTCCGACGAGCTCCGCCGGCACCTGGAGGCCGCCCGCCGCGAGCACGGCGACCACCTCATCCTCGACCTCGCCGACCTGGAGTTCATGGACTCCCAGGGCCTGTCGGTCATCGTCGGCTGCTACAAGGCCGCCACCGCCGCCGGGGGCAGCCTCACCCTGGCCGGCCCCCGCCCCCTCGTCCGCCGCACCCTGGAGATCACCGGCCTGCACCGCCGCATCCCCGTCCAGGCCTCGCTGGAGGCGGCGCTGACCGCGAACCGGACCGCCGCGCCCAACCCGGCGCGCGACACCGCGCGCGGGGACGGCGACCCGCCGGCCCCGTCGGGCGCGCGGCACGAGGCCCCCCGCGGCTAGCGCGCGCCCGGCCGTGGAACGGCTTCCGGGGTCAGCTCGCCGTCTCCGGCGACCGCAGTTCCGTCGGGACGGGCCGCTTCGGTTCGCGGCCGTCGCCGGACGAGCGGCCCGTCGCGCGGCGGCCGATCCACGGCAGCAGGTAGGCGCGCGCCCAATGCAGGTCCTCGCGGCGGGAGGTGAGCCAGTCGACCGGGTCCAGCGGCGGCCACGGCTCGCGCCAGTCGTCCGCCACCGGCACCCCGACGACGCCCGCCACGATCAGGGCCATGCGGCGGTGCCCCTCCGGCGACAGGTGCAGCCGGTCCTCGTACCAGGCGCGCGGGTCGTTGAAGATCCGCAGCGACCACAGGTCGACGACCGAGCAGCCGCGGCGGTCCGCGATCGCGCGCAGGTGCATGTTGTACGTGGCGGCCTTGCCGCGGATCCGGGAGCCGCTGCGCAGCCCGCGGGTGTCGAACCCGGTGAAGATCACCACGCGGGAGCCGGTGGCGCGCAGCCGCCGCACCGCGTCGTCGAACACCACCGCGAGCGCGTCGGGGTCGGCGCCGGGGCGGATCATGTCGTTGCCGCCCGCGCAGAACGTCACGAGGTCGGGCCGCAGCTCGACGGCCCGCGGCACCTGGTCGGCCACGATCTGCCGGACGAGCTTGCCGCGCACCGCGAGGTTCGCGTACCGCAGGCCGGGGCTGTGCACGGCCAGATGCTCGGCGAGCCGGTCGGCCCAGCCGCGGAAGCGGTCGTCCTCGCCCGGGTAGGGGTCGTTCAAGCCTTCGGTGAAGCTGTCGCCGATGGCCACGTACGTACGGATCTTCTCCAGTTCGTCCATCGCGGGCCCTGGCACTGGTTCAAAGTCGGTCACGTCAGACAATCATGCATCGTGCACACAATCTACGCGACCGTAACCACGGGGGGTGTGGGGCACCCGACAGCGGCCCGGCGGAGCGCTCGCGCGGGCGCCGGATCCGGTCCGGGATCCGGCCCTGCGTCAGGTCCAGCTCGGCGACGCCGTGCCCAGCTGCCCGCCGGACGCGGCGGGCGGGGCCTGGGCGGCCGCCGGCGCGCCCGAGGCGTGCACCGACATCGCGTGCTGCACCAGCGTGATCAGCACCTGCTTCGTCGACTCGCGGCTGCGCGCGTCGCACTGCACGATCGGCACGTGGCCGCTGATCGACAGCGCCTCGCGGATGTCCTCGATCGCGTACTGGAACTCGCCGTGGAACCCGTTGACGCCCACCACGAACGGCAGGCCGAGCTCCTCGAAGTAGTCGACCGCCGCGAAGCAGTCCTCCAGCCGCCGGGTGTCGACCAGCACGACGGCGCCGATCGCGCCGCGGACCAGGTCGTCCCACATGAACCAGAAGCGGTGCTGGCCCGGGGTGCCGAACAGGTACAGGATCAGCTCGCTGTCCAGCGACACGCGGCCGAAGTCCATCGCGACCGTGGTGGTCGTCTTGTCCGGGACGGCCGACAGGTCGTCCACGTCGGCGCTGGCCGCCGTCATCACCGCCTCGGTGGTGAGCGGCATGATCTCCGAGACCGACCCGACGAAGGTGGTCTTGCCGACGCCGAACCCGCCGCCGACGACGATCTTTACCGAGGTCAGCTCGGCCTCGGGTCCGTGCGGCCCCGGAGGCGGGACCTGGTCAGAGCTTCCGAAGGCCACTGAGCACCCTTTCTAGCAAGCGGAGGTCCGGCTGGCCGCCGGCGGTGGTGGGGGTCGACTGGTGCAGGCGCAGCAGCCCTTCCATGGCCATGTCCGCGACGAGGACCCGGGCCACGCCGAGCGGCATGCGCAGCAGCGCGGACACCTCGGCCACGGAGCGGGCCGACCGGCACAGGTCCATGATCGCCCGGTACTCCGGGGTCAGCATGGCCACGTCGCGCGGCGGGTACGGCGCCGCCGTCACCAGGGCCTCGATCGCCAGGTCGTACCGCGGCTTGGTGCGCCCGCCGGTCACCGCGTACGGGCGCACCAGCGAGCTGCTGTCCCCCTCGTCCCGCCCTTCCGGCCGGTCCTGCACCGAGCGCGGCTCACCGGGCCAGCGCCCGGGGCCTCCCGGACCGGCTCCGAAGGGACTGCCTCGATCCATGTCGCCGACCTCCGTCAGAGTCAGTCACGGTCAAAAGCGGGCGGGGCCGGCGCCCATCTCGGTCACCGAGGGGCCGCCGTAGGGCTGCTGCTGCTCCTGCGCGCGCAGCGCCGGCGTCAGCACCCGGCCCACCCGCTCCACCAGCAGCGTCATCTCGTAGGCGACGAGCCCGAGATCGCAGTCGGGCGCCGCCAGCACCGCGAAGACCGACCCGTTCGCGATGGACATCACGAACAGCAGCCCGCGGTCCATCTCCACGACCGTCTGGTTCACGCCGCCCGCGTCGAAGATCTTCGCCGCGCCCTGGGTCAGGCTCATCAACCCCGAGGCGATCGCCGACAGCTGGTCCGCACGCTCGGGCGGGAAGCCCGCGGAGTAGGCCATCGGCAATCCGTCGGAGGAGACCACGACGGCGTGCGCGACCTTCGCGACACGGTCCGCGAAGTTCGTCACCAACCAGTTGAGATCCTGCCCGCTCACCGGGTGCCTCCTGTCTCGCCGTCACCCTGTGACGGCACCTCACCTGACACGCCCCCGCCGCGAGTCTCGTTGCGTCCCCGATGGACGCCGCGCTGCAGGCTCGCGAAACGGTTGCGCACGACGTCGGCCGACTGGCCGGACGACTGCTGGTCCTGCACGGGCGCCCCCGGACGCGGCACCGGCTGGGTCCGGCCGGTGGCCGCGGGCGGCGGCGCCGCCTGGGGCTGCTGCCCGCCCCCGGCGGCCGGCCGGTTGCCGACCGCCCCGGGGATGCGGTTCTTGCCGGGGACGCGCTTGGGCAGCCCGACCTGCGTGCGGCTGCCGGCGACGGGCTCGCGGATCGCCTCGGCGGCGCGGAAGCCCTCGTCCGCGGGGGACTCCCAGCCCTTGACCGGATCCTCGCCCACGTCCCCTCCCGTCCGGCGCTGGAACCATTCCGACTGCATCGCATCGAAGATCGGCGAACGCTCGGGCACCCGCGGCGACGGCTTCGCCCCGGCCGGCGCCGGCGGCCGGTGGACGGCGGGAGCGGGCTGATCGTAGCCGTTCCGCTCGTAGGCCGCCGGTTCGGGTGCGCGGGGCTCGGGCGCGGCCTCGTGGGTCCGCGGGTCGGCGGCGCGGCCCCGGGCCGGCGCCCCGTTGCGGGAGCCGTCGCCGTGCGGGCCCTCCCCCGCGACCTGCTCCAGCGGGCCGGTCTCCCAGGGGATCTGCTGGCGCCGGGCGCCGGGCTCGGGCACCACGGGCTGGGCCTCGGGGACGACGGGCTGCGGCCCGGTGTGCCGGCCGCCCGCGTCGCGGAACCCGTTGGGAGCGTCCTGGTAGCCGCCGCCCGCGTCCTGGTAGGTGCTGCCCGGGTCCTGATAGCCGTTGGCGGTGTCCTGGTAGCCGTTGGCGGCGTTCTGCGTCCGCTCGCTGCGCGGCTGGAACACGTTGTCCTGGCGGCCGGAGTCCGCCTGCCGGCCGCGCAGCTGGGCGCCGGGACGGCGGACGGGCAGGTCGCTCGGCGAGCGCGGGGCCGGCGGGTCGCCGTACGGGTCGTTCGGCGGGGCGCCGTCCGCGGAGCGCGGCATGTCCGGCGGGACGACCGGCAGCGGGCCGGTGCCCGGAGCGGCGTGCGCCCCGGTGCCGGCGGCCGGGGTCAGCGGGCCCGTCGTCAGCGGCGACTGCGGTCCGGTGCCCTCGCCTCCGGGGAGCGGGCCGCCCATCATCGGCTGCGGCCCGGTGGCGCCGCGCAGCGGGCGCAGCGGGCCGGTGTGGCCGACCATCGGGTTGCCGCCGGTGCCGGCGCCGAGACCGGCCGCGGGCCCGAAGTCGTCCTGGCGGAACGCGCCCCCGGCGGCGGGCGGCTCGGCGCCGGTCGTGGTGAGCGCGGCGAGCTGGCCGTGGCCCCCGGTGTCGCGGGAGCCGAGGCCGCGGGCGCCGACGCCCGCGGGCTCGCCGGGGGTGACCGCCGCGTCCGGCAGCACGACGAACGCGGTGAGCCCGCCGCCCTGCGCGGCCCGCAGCTCGACGCGGATGCCGTGCCGGACGGCGAGGCGGCCGACCACGAACAGGCCCATGCGGCGCGCCGCGGAGAAGTCGATGACGGGCGGGTTCGCCAGCCGCCAGTTGGCCTGCTCCAGCTCCTCGGGGGACATCCCCACGCCGTTGTCGGTGATCTGCAGCATGGAGCCGCCGCCGCTGAGCAGCTGCCCGGAGACGGTGACCTTGGTGTGCTCGGAGGAGAACACCAGGGCGTTCTCCACCAGCTCGGCGAGCAGGTGGACGAGGTCGTTGACGACGGGACCGGCGACGGTCATGTCGCCCTGGACGCGCAGCGCGACCCGCTCGTACTGCTCGACCTCCGACAGCGAGGCGCGCACGACGTCGATCAGCGGGACCGGCTTGTTCCACCGGCGGGCCTGCTCCTGGCCGCCGAGGACCAGCAGGTTCTCGCAGTTGCGGCGCATGCGGGTGGCGAGGTGGTCCAGCCGGAACAGGCTGCCGAGCTGCTCCTCGTCGCGCTCGCTCTGCTCCAGCTCCTCGATCAGCCGCAGCTGCCGCTCGATCAGCGACTGGCTGCGCCGCGACAGGTTGACGAACATCGCGTTGATGTTGCCGCGCAGCACGGCCTCGTCGGCCGCCAGCCGGACCGCCTCGCGGTGGACCTCGTCGAAGGCGCGCGCGACCTGGCCGATCTCGTCGGTGGAGTCGATCTCGATCGGCGCGACCTCGATGCCGCCGGCGGCGGCCTCGGGGTCGCGGAGCCGGTCGACCAGGCCGGGCAGCCGGCTGCTGGCGACCTCCAGCGCGCCGGACTGCAGCCGGCGCAGCGGCCGCACCAGCGACCGGGCCATCACGATCGTGACCAGCAGGACGATGATCAGCAGCGCGGCGACCAGCGCCGAGTCGAGGATCGTCGAGTTGCGGGCGGCCGTGCCCTGCTCGTCGCTGTGCGCGTGGACGTCGCCGGCGAGCTTCTGCTCGACCTGGCGCATCTGGTCGACCATCGCGGTCATCGCGGTGCGCATCGCGCTCGCCGCGTGGGACGTGCGCAGGGAGGGGGGCAGCAGCCCGTTGTTGGCGCTCGCCGACGACAGCACCCGCTGCCGCACGTCACGGGCCTGGTCGACCTTGGGGCCGACGACCGTGTCCTCGTACAGCTGGATCTGGTCCAGGGAGGCCGAGTCGCGGAAGGCCGCGAGCTCGCTGTCCTCCTGCGCGCGCGCAGCGGTGAGCTCGTTGAGCTCCTGGATGTCGAGCTGCTTGCTCCGCGCGCCGATGAGCAGCAGGGCCCGCTCCCGGGAGACCGCCTCCTTGGCGCGCGCGAGGGCGCCGAGCGCACGGACGGACTCCGCGAGCTTGTCGTCGGCCACGTTCTGGGCGATCCCGTCCAGGACCGACGTCAGCTCCCGGGTCGCCTCGGTGTACTTCTCGAGGACGATGAAGGGCGGGACCTTGGTGCCGACGACGAGGGAGCGCAGCGCCTTCAGCCCGTCCAGGCGGCTCTTCACCGTGGTGGCGTCGCGGACGGCCTCGGAACCGTAGGAGCCGTTGATCTTGTCGGTGTCCTCGAGCACCGGCCTGACCAGCGCGTCGGTCTTGCGCTGCTGCGTCTGCAGGGCCGGCAGGAGCGCGTCGGAGCGGCCGGCCGCGATGTACTCGACGGCCGCGTCGCGTTCGGCGATGAACTCCTGGACGAACCGGGTGATCTCCACGCCCACCTCGGCCATCTGCTCCACGCGGCCGTAGCTCTCCGCCTTGTCCACGGAGGTGGAGATCCGCAGGCCGGCCAGCACGACGGCGGCGACCGTGGGCACCAGGATCAGCACGATCAGGCGCTGGGGCACCCGCCAGTTCCGCAGCCGGAGCCGCCCGCCCGATCGCGGCGGACCGCCTGGCCGTGCCGGATGGTCCGACTGCACCTCGACGTCACCAGGCCGAGCACGGTCGCGACCCTCGTCGCTTGGTTGCATCCGCCGTCAACACCCTCTCCCTCACGATGCCGCACTCTCCGTGGCCTCATCGGCGCGAAGGGTCATGGCAACATCGTCTCGACCTCCGGCGCCCGATATTGCAGCACATCCATGGATATGCCGCAAAGGACCCTAGGGGAGTGGATAAGAACCGACGGGGCGATCGCGAGTTCATGCCCATATGTCCGTTTTCACGGTCACGGGACGTCACGGTGCGCACCCAGACGAAGCGCATTCGATCGATTACAGCCGGTGAACACACCTGCTCTCGCCGTTCCTTCCGCCGATCCGCCGGAACGGCGCGATCGCGACCCGAAAAGCCGATCACCCTCCGTATTCGGTTAGCAATGGATTGTCACAGCACCCGCGAGAAGCCCTTAACGGCAAGGGGAAAGCGGCACCCGCCGCGGCTATTCGACGCGTTATCGAATCGAATCCGCACGCCCATACCGATCGGTAACCATCGGCGGCCCCTCCCCCGCCCCCGGCACCCCCCTCACGACCCTCACCAGGAATGACACCGGGGAAGCGGCGAGGCCGATCGGTCCACTGAAGGACACAAGAGAGTCACGCAATTCAGACCCAAACCCCCTAAGACGCCCAGTCCGCGATACTCTCCCGACGCACGTGATCTTCAGGCACGGCGGGAGAGGTGGCTGCAGTCGTTCCCCTGGCTCATGAGCCCTGGCCTGCCCAAGCCCTGCCGAAGCAACTTCCCCCGTGAGTTAAGGAGTGCCCGATGCGGCAATCCAGACGTCTTCTGGCGCTGGTCAGCGCCCTCGCCCTCGTCACGTCCCTGGCCGCAGGCTGCGGAGGTTCGGACGACTCCGGCGGCGGCAACGGCCTGGAGAAGAAGGACATGAAGGTCGCCTCGCTGCCCCTGGTGGACGGCGCGGCGCTCTACATCGCCCAGAAGCAGGGCCTCTTCAAGGCCGAGGGCCTCAACGTCAAGATCGTCCCGGTGGCGCAGAGCATCAAGGCGCTGCCGGCGCTGAAGAACGGCGAGGTCGACGCGATCGCCGGCGCCAACTACGTCTCCTTCCTGCAGGCCAACGAGCAGGGCGCGATCAAGCTGAGCGTGCTCGCCGAGGCCGCCACGCTGACCTCCAACATGATGAACGTGGTGGTCATGCCCAACTCCAAGATCAAGACCGCGAAGGACCTGGAGGGCAAGAAGGTCGCGGTCAACATCCTGAACAACATCCAGGGCCTCACCCTGGACTCGATCCTCAAGGCCAACAACGTCGACCCGAAGAAGGTCAACTACGTCGCGGTCCCGTTCCCGCAGATGGCCGCCGCGCTGCAGAAGGGGCAGGTCGACGCGATCCACACCGTCGAGCCGTTCCTGTCCGACACCGAGAAGAAGCTCGGCGCCCGCGTCGTCGTCGACGGCGGCAGCGAGCCGGTCACCGGCATGCCGATCAGCGGTTTCGTGAGCACCCAGGAGTTCACGAAGAAGAACCCCAAGACCGCGGCGGCGTTCCAGCGCGCGATCATCAAGGCCCAGAAGATCGCCTCGCAGGACCGCAAGCGCGTCGAGGAGGTGCTGCCCGGCTACGCCAAGATCGACCCGCAGGTCGCCTCGGTCATCACGCTGCCCGGCTACCCCACCTCGCTGAGCACCACCCGGATGCAGCAGATCGTGGACCTGATGACCTCGGCGGGCCTGCTCAAGCAGAAGCCCGACCTGAAGTCCATCCTCTTCCAGCCGACGTCGTGACGGCAGGACGCTGATCCGCTCATGGCACACGAGCCGACGCCGCCCCGCGGCCTCTCCCGCCCAGGAAAGTGGGCGCGGGGGGCCGCCGGGGTGGCGGTCCTGTTCCTGGCGAGCGAGGCCCTCGGCCGAGCCGGGATCGTGGACCGTTCCTATCTGCCCCCCGCATCCAGCGTCACCGCCCGCGCGTTCGAGCTCTTCGGCGACCCCGACTTCCTGTTCAACGTGCGCGTCACCCTCACGGCGTGGGCGCTCGGGATGCTGTTCGCGATCGCGATCGCGGTCCCGCTCGGGCTGCTGCTCGGCAGCGTCCCGGCGGTCAACACCGCGGTCCGCGCCATCGTCGAGTTCCTGCGGCCGATCCCCTCGGTCGCCCTCATCCCGCTCGCGGCGCTGCTCCTCGGCTCCGGCCTGAAGATGGAGGTGCCGCTCATCGTCTACGCCTCCAGCTGGCCCATCCTCTTCAACACCATGTACGGGCTGGACGACGTCGACCCGACGGCGAAGGAGACGCTGCGCAGCTTCGGCTTCGGCCGGATCCAGGTGCTGCTGCGGGTCTCGCTGCCGAGCGCGGCGCCGTTCATCGCCACGGGCGTGCGGCTGGCCGCGTCGATCGCCCTCATCCTCGCCGTCGGCACCGAGATCCTCTCCGGCTTCGGCGACGGCCTCGGCATGTTCATCGCGCAGGCCGGCAACGTCCCCGACGGCACCCGCGACGTCCTCGCCGGGACGGTGTGGGCCGGCTGCATCGGCCTCGTCATCGACACCGTCCTGGTGCAGGCCGAGAACCGCGTGTTCCACTGGCACAAGGCGCAGAGGAGTGGTGCATCGTGACCGCGGCGACGCTCACCGCCGGCACGGCCCGCGGCGCCCGCGGCGGCGCCGCCGCCCGGGTCGTCCGCGGGGTGCTGCACCGGCTGCTGCCCCTCGTCGTCCTCGTGGCGTGCTGGGAGGGGGTCACCCGGGCCTCCGGCAGCGTGTTCTTCCCGCCGCCCTCCAAGATCGTCAAGCGGATGCGGGAGATGTGGCTGTCCGGCCCGCCGAGCCACCTGTACTTCAGCGCCGAGGCGGGCGACTCCATCGCGCCGAGCCTCGGCCGGATGGCGCTGGCGCTCGTGCTGTCGGTGATCGCGGGCGTCGTCCTCGGCATCGCGCTCGGCCGCTCGGAGCGGGTGCTCGCCTACCTGCAGCCGCTGATGCAGTTCGCCCGCGTGATCCCGCCGCCGACCCTGGTGCCGGTGTTCATCGTGCTGTTCAAGCTCGGCACCGAGATGCAGGTCGCCTCGATCGTCTTCAGCGCGATCTGGCCCGTCCTGCTCAACACCGCGGACGGCGCGCGCAGCGTCGACCCGATGCAGATGGCGACCGCCGAGGCGTTCCGGTTCTCCGCGGCGGACCGGATCCGGTACGTCATCATCCCCGCGTCGCTGCCCAAGATCTTCGCCGGGCTGCGGCTCGCCCTGTCCCTGTCCCTGATCCTGATGGTCTTCTCCGAGCTGCTGCCCGGCACGTCCGACGGGCTCGGCTTCGAGCTGACGAACGCGCAGAGCCAGTCCGACCTGCCGACCATCTGGTCGGTGATCGTGCTGCTCGGCGTCCTCGGCTACCTGTTCAACACGATTCTGCTCGCGGTGGAACGGCGTGTCCTCTCCTGGCACCGCGGGGCGCGAAAGGCGGATTCATGACGACCGAGCTCACGGTCCGGGAGGCGTTCTTCGACTTCTGCCGGAGGGTGGGAATGACCACCGTCTACGGCAACCCCGGCTCGACCGAGCTGCGGATGTTCCGCGACTTCCCCGGCGACTTCGAGTACGTGCTGGCGCTGCAGGAGACCGTCGCGGTCGCCGCGGCCGCGGGCCACTCGCTCGGCACCGGCAACGCGACGCTGGTCAGCCTGCACTCGGCCGGCGGCGTGGGCCACTCGCTCGGCGCGGTCTTCAACGCCTACCGCGACCGGGTGCCGGTCGTCATCATCGCCGGCCAGCAGTCGCGCGCGATGCTGCCGGCCCACCCGTTCCTCGGCGCCGACGAGCCGGCGCTGTTCCCCCGCCCCTACGTCAAGTGGAGCCGGCAGCCCGAGCGCGCCGAGGACGTGCCCGCCGCGCTCGCCGAGGCGTACCGGGTCGCGATGACGCCGCCGCGCGGGCCGGTGTTCCTCTCCGTCCCCGAGGACGACTGGGAGCACCTCGCCGAGCCCGTCCCGGACCGCGAGGTCCGCAGCGACTTCACCGCCTCCCCCGCCGCGCTCCGCGAGGTGGCCGAGGCGCTGAACGGGGCCGCGAACCCGGTCATCATCGTCGGCTCCGGCGTCGAGGACGAGGACGCGCTGCCCGGCGTGCTGGCGCTCGCCGAGCGGACCGGCGCGCCCGTCTGGATCAGCCCGCTGTCGGGGCGGTCCGGGTTCCCCGAGGACCACGCGCTGTTCCGCGGCTTCCTGCCGCCCGTCCGGAACCAGCTGTCGGCGCGGATGGAGGGCCACGACGTCATCCTGGCGCTCGGCGCGCCGATCTTCACCTACCACGTGTACAGCGAGGGCCCCGTCATCCCGGCCGGGTCGCGGCTGTTCCACTTCGACTGCGACCCGTCGCAGACCGCGTGGGCGCCGGTCGGCACCAGCGTGCTGACGACGATCGCCGCGGGCGTGTCCGGCCTGCTGGAGCTGGTCGACAAGGCCGACCGGCCGCTCCCCGAGCCGCTCGAGCGGCTCGCGAAGCCCGCCGCGACCGACCCGATCGACGCGGCGCTGGTCGTCGAGACGCTGCGGGAGCGGATGCCCGAGGACGCGGTCATCGTCGAGGAGATCCCGAGCTACCGCGACATGTTCCACGCCCGGCTGCCGATCACCCGGCCCGGCGGCTTCCTCACCACCGGCAGCGGCGCCCTCGGCTGGGGCCTGCCGCTCGCCGTCGGGCGCGCCCTCGCCGGGTCGGGCGAGCGCATCGTCTGCGTCATCGGCGACGGCGCGATCATGTACTCGGTGCAGGGGCTCTGGACCGCCGTGCAGCACAACGCGCCGATGACGGTCGTCGTCCTGAACAACCAGGGCTACGGCGCGGTCAAGGCCCTCGGCCGCCGCATCGACATGGACAGCGTCCCGGGCACCGACCTGCCCGGCATCGAGTTCGTCACGCTCGCGCAGGGGTTCGGCTGCGCGGGCCGGACCGTCACGAGCGCGGCGGACCTGGACGGCGCGCTGGCGGAGGGCCTCGCGCACGACGGGCCGTACGTCATCGACGTCCGCGTCGCGGCCGACAACGCCGCCCTCTACGACGAGCCAGGGACACGGTGAACGCGATGCTGGAGATCTCCGGACTGGGCCACGCGTACGGGACGCACCGCGTCCTGGACGGCATCGACCTGAAGGTCGGCGAGGGCGAGCTGGTCACGATCGTCGGGCCCTCCGGGTGCGGCAAGTCGACGCTGCTGCGCTGCATCGCCGGCCTCGTCCCGCCGACCGAGGGCAAGGTCGTGCTGAAGGGCGCGCCCATCGACGGCGTGCCCGACGACCTCGCCGTGGTGTTCCAGGACTACAGCCGCTCGCTGCTGCCGTGGCTGACCGTCCGCGACAACGTCGCGCTGCCGCTGCGCCGCCGCGGGCTCGGCAAGGCCGACCGGCGCGCGCAGGCCGTCGAGGCGCTCGCGTCCGTCGGCCTGGAGGACGCGGCGGGCAAGTACCCGTGGCAGCTGTCGGGCGGCATGCAGCAGCGGGTGTCGATCGCCCGCGCGCTGGCCTACAAGCCGACGCTGATGCTGATGGACGAGCCGTTCGGGTCGGTCGACGCGCAGACCCGCGAGGACCTGGAGGACCTCGTCCTGCAGGTGCACCGGGCCGAGGGCATGACGATCCTGCTCGTCACGCACGACATCGACGAGAGCGTCTACCTGGGCGACCGGGTCGTGGTGCTGGCCCGCAACCCCGGCCGGGTCCGCGACGAGCTGCCGGTGACGCTGCCGGCCGACCGCGACCAGATCGGCACCCGCGCCGACGCGGAGTTCGTGCGGCTGCGGGCCGAGGTGGGACGGCTCGTCCGCGGCGTCGTCAAGGACTCCGAACCGTCGGGCGCCCCCGACGCCGAGCCCGACGCGAAGGCCGACGCCGACGCGAAGGACGCGGCGGCGAAGGAGGAGCCCGCGAAGGGCGACGCGAAGGCCGAGGACGACGCCTCCGTGGAGGAGCCCGTCAAGAAGTAGCGTGCACGTCCCGCTGGGCCCCGGTCGCGTGGCGACCGGGGCCCGGTGCTTTTCCAGGTTCCGAACCGCGGAACAATCCTGTTCACAATTTTCTCCCCATATCACCACATAGGCCACATTTCTCCCGCGATCAGGCAGGCGATGCGCTACGCTCCCCGCACTCGTTGAAAGATCAGTTTCCGCCGGCTGCCCCTCCCGCAATGGAGCGTCGCCCATGCCCGCCACCCTCCCCCGCGCCGTCCTCGGCGGCGCGCTCGCCGTCGCGGTCGCGGTCTCGGCCACCGCGTGCGGCGGCTCGGACGACAAGAAATCGGCCAACGGGCTCGAGGAGTCCACGATCACCGTCGGCACCATGACGATCGCCGACACCGCGCCGCTGCAGATCGCGATCCAGAAGGGCCTGTTCAAGGCCGAGGGACTGACCGTCAAGACCCGCGTCGTCAGCGGCGGCGCCGAGGCGATCCCGCTGCTGAAGAGCGGCCAGCTCGACATCACCTTCGGCAACTACGTGTCGCTGTTCACCGCGGCGTCCAAGGACCCCGGGTTCAAGCCGAAGGTCGTCGCCGACGGCTTCCAGGGCGCGCCGAAGACCCACACGCTGATGGTCCGCGGCGACTCCCCCTACCGCACGATCAAGGACCTGGCCGGGAAGAAGATCGGCGTCAACACCAAGCGCAACGTCAGCACGCTGCTGGTGCGCGCCGCCGGGCAGGCGCAGGGCGTGACGTTCGACGAGGACAAGAACTTCGTCGAGATCCCGCCGCCGAACATGGAGGCGGCGCTGAAGAACAAGAGCGTCGACGCCGTCCAGGCGATCGAGCCGTTCGGCACGCAGATGCAGCGGTCGATGGGGGCGCGGATGGTCGCCGACCTGTCGAGCGGGCCGACCGCGCAGTTCCCGATCGCCGGGTACGCCGCCATGGCGAAGTTCGCCGACAAGAACCCGAAGACGGTCGCCGCGTTCCAGCGCGCGCTCGTCAAGGGCGAGGGCATGGCCTCCGACCGCAAGCTCGTCGAGCAGATCGTGCCCACCTACGCCAAGGGGATCGACGCGAAGGTCGCCGCGACCATGAGCTACGGCACCTACCCGACGTCGCTCGACGCGACCCGGCTGCAGCGGGTGCCGGACGTCATGCAGCAGTTCGGGTACATCTCGAAGAAGATGGACGTGAAGCCGCTGCTGCTGTCCGCGGCTTCATGACCCCTCGCCGCATCCTCCTCGGCGCGGTCGGGGCGGTCGTGGTGGTCGGCGTGCTCGAGGCGGTCAGCCGTTCCGGCCTCGTGGACGAGACCTCCCTCCCCCCGGCCTCGACCGTGCTGAAGGAGGCCGCCAAGCTGGCCGCCGACCGCGAGTTCCTGGTCGACGTCGGCGCGACGGTGCGCGAGTGGCTGCTCGGGCTGCTGCTCGCGGTGCTGGCCGCGGTGCCGCTGGGCGTGCTGCTCGGCTCGGTGCCGCTGCTCGGCACCGCCTCCCGCGCGCTGGTCGAGCTGTGCCGGCCCGTCCCGTCGGTCGCGCTGATCCCGCTGGCGACCCTGCTGTTCAGCTCGCCCGCGCAGACGAACATGTCGCTGATCTTCTACGCCTGCCTGTGGCCGATCCTCGTCAACACGCTGTACGCGCTGCGCGACGTCGACCCGGTGGCCAAGGACACGCTGCGCGCGTTCGGGTTCTCGACGCCGTCCGTGCTGTGGCGGGTGTCGCTGCCGAGCGCGGCCCCGTTCATCGCCACGGGCGTGCGGATCGCCGCCTCCGTCGCCCTCGTCGTGCTGATCAGCACCGAACTGCTGGTCGGCGGCGACAACGGCATCGGCATCTACCTGACCGAGACGCAGCAGGGCGGCGGGCGCACCGACCTGATGCTGGCCGGCGCCTGCTGGGCCGGGGTGCTCGGGCTGCTCGCCAACACCGCGCTGATCGCGCTGGAGCGGGTCGCGTTCCGCTGGCACGCCGCGCGGGTGGAGGGGATCGCATGAGGATCGGCCGACCGGCCCGCGGGCTCGCCGAGCGGGTGTGGCTCGTCGCGCTCGCCGCGGTCGTCTGGCAGGTCGTCACGTCCGCGATGGACGAGACGTACTTCCCGCCCCCCACGAAGATCGTCGAGGCACTGCACGAGGTGTGGTTCTCCGGGCCCGCCTCGCACGCGTTCCTCACCGGCAACGCGGTGGACGACTTCTCCAGCAGCCTCGCGCACCTGTTCACCGGGTGGGCCGCCGCGGGCGCGGCCGGGGTGGCGATCGGCGCCGCGATCGGCCGGTCCCGGGTGCTGAACGACCTGCTCGACCCGGTGCTGCAGTTCCTGCGCGCCGTCCCGCCGCCGACGCTGGTGCCGTTCTTCATCGTGGTGTTCCAGATCGGCACCACGATGCAGATCGTCACGATCGCGTTCGGGGTGGTGTGGCCGGTGCTGCTGAACACCGCCGACGGCGTCCGCGCGGTGGACCCGCTGCAGCTCGACACCGCGCGCGTGTTCGGCGTCTCCCGGCCGCGCCGGCTGCTGCTGATCATCCTGCCGGCGGCGGCGCCGAAGATCTTCGCGGGGCTGCGCGTCGCGCTGTCGTTCGCGCTGATCCTCATGGTGCTGTCGGAGATCGTCGGCAGCACCACCGGCATCGGCGCCGAGCTGCTGGACGCCCAGCGCGCCTTCGAGCTGCCCACCATGTGGGCCGGGATCGTCATGCTCGGCGTCCTCGGCCTGCTGTTCAACGGAGTCTTCATGCTCCTCGAACGGCGGCTGCTGGCGTGGCACACCGGCGCGCAGCGCCTGACGAACTGAACCCCCACAGAAAAGGCGTCCGCGATGCTCCGGATCACCGGCCTCACGCACACCTACCCCGGCGGGCACACGGCGCTCGACGGGCTCGACCTCACCGTCCCGGACGGGCAGCTGCTCAGCATCGTCGGCCCGTCCGGGTGCGGCAAGTCCACCCTGCTGCGCTGCGTCGCCGGGCTGATCAGGCCGACCGGCGGCACCCTGGAGATGGACGGCGCACCGGTCGACGGTGTGCCCGACGACCTCGCCGTGGTGTTCCAGGACTACAGCCGCTCGCTGTTCCCGTGGCTGACCGTCCGCGACAACGTGGCGATGCCGCTGCGCCGGCGCGGCGGGTCCCGGGCCGAGCGGCGCGCCGCCGCCGACGAGGCGCTGGAGTCGGTCGGCCTGCACGACGCGGCCCGCAAGTACCCGTGGCAGCTGTCGGGCGGCATGCAGCAGCGCGTGTCGATCGCGCGGGCCCTGGCGTACCGGCCGCGGCTGATGCTGATGGACGAGCCGTTCGGGTCGGTCGACGCGCAGACCCGCGAGGACCTCGAGGACCTGGTGCTGGGCGTGCACCGCACCGGGAAGATGACGATCCTGCTGGTCACCCACGACATCGACGAGAGCGTCTACGTCGGCGACCGGGTGGTCGTGCTGAACCGGTCGCCGGCCCGGGTGCACGCCGACATCCCGGTGGGGCTGCCCGCGTCCCGGGACCAGATCGAGACCCGCGGGCTGCCGGAGTTCGTCCGGCTGCGCGCGGAGGTCGGGCGGCTGGTCCGCGGCGGTGCCCGCGTCCCGGGGGCCGCGCCCGCGGACGGTCTCACCGCACCCGCGGACGGTCTCACCGCGCCCGCCGACGACTCCACCGCGCCCGGCGGGCCGGATCCGGACGGCGAACCGGAGACGGGCGCCGGATAAGAGATCATGAGTGCATGCGCGTACTCATCGCCGGGGCCGGGATCGGCGGGCTCACCACCGCGCTGAGCCTGCACGAGGCCGGGATCGAGGCGCTCGTGGTGGACGCGGCGCGGCGGCTGCGGCCGCTCGGCGTCGGCATCAACCTGCTGCCGCACGCGGTCCGCGAGCTCACCGAGCTGGGCCTCGGCGACGACCTCGCCGACATCGGCGTCCCGACCGCGGAGATGGTGCACTTCGACCGGTTCGGCGAGCGGATCTGGGCCGATCCGCGCGGCCGCGCCCTCGGCTACGACTGGCCGCAGTACTCCGTCCACCGGGGCGAGCTGCAGATGGCGCTGCTCGACGCGGTGCTGTCCCGGCTCGGCAAGGACGCCGTCCGCACCGGCACAGTGCTGGAGGGCTTCGAGCAGGACGGCGGGCGGGTCCGGGCGCGGCTGCTGGACCGGGCGTCCGGGACCGCCGGGACGGTGGAGGCGGACGTGCTGGCCGGCGCCGACGGCCTGCACTCCACCGTCCGCGCGCAGCTCTACCCGGACGAGCCGGCGCCGCTGTGGAACGGCATCCGGATGTGGCGCGGCGTCACCGAGTCCGAGCCGTTCCTCACCGGCCGGACCCTGGCCGTCGCGGGCAGCAACGCCCGCTCCAAGATGGTCGTGTACCCGATCTCGATGCGCGCCGAGCGGCGCGGGCGGGCCCTGCTGAACTGGGTGGCGGAGGTCAAGCTCGAAGGGGACCGGCGCGCCGGGGCCGCCGACTGGAACCGCAAGGGGCGGCTGGAGGACGTCCTCCCCCACTTCGCGGACTGGACGTTCGGCTGGCTCGACGTCCCGGCGCTGATCAAGGGCACCGCGGAGATCCTGGAGTACCCGATGGTGGACCGGGAGCCGCTGGACCGCTGGACGTTCGGCCGGGTCACCCTGGTCGGCGACGCGGCGCACCCGATGTATCCGATCGGGTCCAACGGCGGCTCGCAGGCCGTCCTGGACGCGCGGGTGCTGGCGTACGAGCTGGCCCGCGCCGCCGACCCGGGCGACGGCCTGCTGGCCTACGAGCGCGAGCGCCGTGAGACGGCCAACGCGGTCGTGCTGGCCTGCCGCGACATGCCGGCGGAGCGGATCCTGCGGATGGTGAACGAGCGGGCGCCGGACGGCTTCGACGCGATCGAGGACGTCCTGACCGCGGAGGAGCTGGCGAGGCTCACCGGCGCCTACCGCAAGACGTCGTTCATCGACGCGGAGGCGCTCAACGGACGCCCGTCGTACTCGGTCGTCCGCTGAGCGGCCGCCGGGCGCGGGTTCAGTGCCCGGCGGTGGTCACGGCGGCCAGCAGCGAGGCGACGGCGCGGGTCGCGCGGTCGTACAGCGACGGGTCGTCGTGGAGCAGGGCGTGGGCGGCGCCGGTGCGGCAGACGGCGTCCAGCTCGAAGGCGAGCTGCGGGACGTCGGCGGACGCGTCGATCTCGCCGCGGTCCCGCGCCTCGCGCAGGCAGCGTTCGAGGAGGGCGCGCCAGTCGCGCTGGGACGCGGCGATGGCGTCGCGGACGCGGCCGGGCCGGGCGTCGAACTCGGCCATCGTGGAGTGGAAGAAGCAGCCGCCGGGGAAGACCGGCTGCCGCTGGTAGCGCTGCCAGGCCTCGATGAGGGCGCGGACGCGGCCGAGCCCCCCGGGGACGACGAGGGCGGGCTCGACGACGTGCTCGCGGAACACCTCGACGGCCTTGGCGACGGTCGCGAGCTGCAGCTCCTCCTTGGAGCCGAAGTGCGTGAAGACGCCGCTCTTGCTGATCCGCAGCTCGGTGGCGAGCCGGCCGATCGACAGTCCCTCCAGGCCCTCGGCGGAGGCGATGTCGGCGGCGCGGCCGAGGATGACCGCGCGCGTCCGCTCGCCCTTGAGGACGCGTCCGTCGGTGCTCACGCCGACTAATCTGCACGACCGTTCGTACAAAGTCAATCCGGTCCACCCCTTGACGGGACCCGCCTTCACAGAAGAGTGTACGACCGTTCGTTCTTTTTGGAGGCCCCTTCCATGACCGCCACCACGGCACCGCCCCTCGCGGCGGGCGCGCGGCGGGACGTGCCCTGGCTCGCCGCCGGCGCGACCTTCCTGGCCATGCTCGACGCCACCGTCGCCAACCTCGCCGTCCCCGACCTGCACGCCGACTTCCCGGACGCCTCGCTGTCCGGCCTGACCTGGATCGTCACCCTCTACGCGGTGCTGTTCGCGGCGCTGCTCGCCCCCGCCGGGCGCCTCGCCGACCTCGTCGGCCGCCGCTCGCTCTACCTGTGGGGCACCGGCCTGTTCACGCTCGCGTCGCTGGCCTGCGCCGCCGCGCCGAACGTCGCCGTCCTGCTCGCGACCCGCGGCGTGCAGGGCGCCGCCGCGGCCGCGATGATCCCCGCGTCGCTCGCGCTGCTGCTGCACGACACGCCCGCCACGCGGCGCGCGGGCGCCATCGGGCTGTGGAGCGCCGCGGGCGCGTTCGCCGCCGCCGTCGGTCCCGGCCTCGGCGGGCTGCTCGTCGACGGGTTCGGCTGGCGGGCGCTGTTCGTCATCAACGTCCCGTTCGGCCTGGCGATGCTGCTCGGCGGGCTGCGCCTGCCGCGCACCGCCGGCGCCGCCGGGCGGCTGCCCGACCTCGCCGGGACGGTCCTGCTCGGCGCCGGTGTCGGCGGCGTCGCGCTCGGCGTCACCCAGGCCGGCGACTGGTCCTGGACCGACCCCCGCACGCTCGGGCTGCTGCTCGGCGGCGCCGTCCTCGTGGCCCTCGCGCTGTGGCGGTCGGCGCGGCACCCGGTGCCCGCCCTGGAGATCGGGATGTGGCGCGCCCGCGGGTTCGCCCTCGCCAACGCCGCCTCGTTCCTGTACGGGACGGCGCTGTACTCCTGGCTGCTGCTCGGCGTCCTCTACCTGACCGGCGAATGGCACTACTCGATCCTCAAGGCCGGGCTCGCCTCGACGCCCGGCGCGTTCACCGCCACCGCCGCCGCGGTCGCGATGGGCCGCCTCACCGGCCGCATCGGCGTCCGCCCCGCCGTGTCCGGCGGCGCCCTGATCATGGTCGCGGCGGGGATCTGGGCGGTCGCCGGGCTGCCCGCCGAACCGCACTTCCTCACCTTCTGGCTGCCGATCGGGCTGCTGGCCGGGACCGGCATGGGGATGGTCACCACCGGCACCGCGTCGGCCGCCGCGCTGTCGGCCGGCCCGCAGCGGTTCGCGGGCGCGACCGGCCTCAACACCACCGCCCGCCAACTCGGCGGCGCGCTCGGCATCGCCGCGCTCGCCGCGATGCTGCCCGACCGCGCCGTGCACGGCGACTACACCGCGATCTACCTGTTCTGCACCCTCGCCGCCGCGGGCGCCGGCCTCGCGGGTGCGTTCCTGACCGTCCGTCCGAGCACGTCCTGATGGGAGACGCCATGACCGGCACGACATCCGCCGGAACGCTGACCGAAGAGACCGACCCGGCCGTCCTGCCCGCCGCCGAGGCCGCCGCACTGCTGGCCGGCGCCCCCTGGACGAGGGTGGTGACGATCGGCGACAGCGTCGCCGAAGGCGTCCGCGACCCCGTGCCCGGTTACCGCGACCTGTCGTGGACGGACCGCGTCGAGGAGGCGCTGCGCGCGGTGACCGGCGGCTTCGCCGCGCTCAACCTCGCCCGCCGCGACCTCGTCGCCGCCCAGGTCGCAGCCGAGCAGCTCGCGCCCGCGCTGGAGTTCGGGCCCGACCTGGCGTTCGTGGTGGCGGGCGGCAACGACATGCTCCGCCCGCACTTCGACGAGGACGAGGTGCGCCGGGAGCTGGCCGCGATGGTCGCCGCGTTCCGGTCCGCCGGCGCGGACGTCGTCACGATCGGGCTGCTGGACATCACCGCCGCCGGGCTCGGCCCCGCCCGCTTCCGGGAGGTGCTGTCGGCGCGGACGCGGCGGCTGAACGCGCTGACCGCCGAGGTCGCCGCCGAGCACGGCGCCTGCCACGTCGACAACCCGCCCGGCCACCCCGTGGCGGCCGACCCCGGCATCTACAGCGCCGACCAGCTGCACCTCAACGCCCGGGGCCACGCGTTCGCCGCCGCGAACACCGTCCGCGCGCTCGCCGCTCACTTGGCGTCGGCGTAGCGGTCCACCACCGCGATCTCCATCGGGAAGGCGACGGGCGTCGCGCCGAACAGCAGTCGGCGCGCCTCCTCGGCGGACGCGCGGACGGCCTCTCTCACGGCCTCCGCGAGCTCCGCCGGGGCGTGCACGATGACCTCGTCGTGCTGGAAGAAGACCAGGCGCGGCGGCCCGAGCGCGGTGAGGCGGCGGCGCAGCGAGCCGAGCAGCGCGAGGGCCCAGTCGGCCGCCGTCGCCTGCACGACGAAGTTGCGGGTGAAGCGGCCCCGGCTGCGCAGCGCCTGCGCGGCCGTCGCCGGACGGCGCGCCCCGTCCGGCGGCGCGCCCGCCGCCTGGGCTGGGTCGCGCTCGTCGTCGCCGGCCAGGGTCAGCTCGCGCCAACCCGCCGACGGCGGCGGGCACGTCCGGCCGAGCAGCGACCGGACGAGCCTGCCGCGCTCCCCCGCGCGCGCGGCGGCCTCGACGTACTCGAACGCGTCGGGGAACCGGCTCTTCAGCACGCCGAGCAGCTGCACCGCCTCGCCCGTCCCGCCGCCGTACATCGCCGACAGCAGCGCCAGCTTCGCCTTCGCGCGCGCGGACAGCCCGCCCGTCGCCTCGTCCGAGCGGAACGCGTCGGACAGCGCCTCGTAGAGGTCGCCGTGGGCGGCGGCGTCGGCGAACGCGCGGTCGCCCGCGAGAGCCGCGAGGACGCGCGGCTCCAGCTGCGCCGCGTCCGCCACCACCAGGCACCACCCGGGATCGGCGACGACGGCCCTGCGCAGCACGCGCGGGATCTGCAGCGCGCCGCCGCCGTTGGTCGCCCACCGCCCGGACACCACGCCGCCCACCACGTACTCGGGCCGGAACCGCCCGTCGCGCACCCACGTGTCGAGCCACGCCCAGCCGTGCGCGGCGTGCAGCCGCGCCAGCTCCTTGTACTCCAGCAGCAGCGGCACCGCCGGATGGTCGACGCGCTTCAGCACGTGCGCGCGGGTGGACGGGATCGGCAGGCCCGCCGCCGCGAACGCCTTGAGGATCTGCGCCGGCGAGTCGGGGTTGACGTGCGTGCGGGGGCCGAACGCGGCGCCGATCCGGTCGGCGAGCTCCTGCAGCCGGCGCGGCCGCAGCCCGCCGGACGGGCGCGGGCCGAGCAGCTCGGTGAGCAGCGCGTCGTGCTCGGCGGCCGACCAGGGCAGCCCGTCGTGGCCCAGCTCGGCGGCCACCAATGACCCGGCGGACTCGGCGGCGGCGAGCAGCGCGAACCCGTCCAGCCCGGCGATGGCGCGCTGCTGCGCGGCGTGCACCTCGACGATCCGCCCGAGGTCGTCGGACGGCGCCGCGCGCTCGCCGGCGTCGTCGTCGCCGAACAGCGGCGCCTGCGCGGACGCCTCCCCGTGCGGCGGCGGCGGGTCGGGCGGGACGGGCCGCCCGTGCAGCCGCGCCCACGCCGCCGCGACCGAGCGCGGCTCCCCGTAGCGGCCCGCGTGCCCCAGCAGCAGGTTCTCGACGAGTTCGAGGTCGTGGCAGCGCGCGACCCGCACGCCGGCGCGCAGCAGCCGCGGGTACAGCCGGGCGCCGGACGCCCACACCCAGCGCGGCGCCGCCTCGCGCTCGCGCGCGGCGATCTCGCCGGCCAGGTCGGCGACGGCGTACGCGGGCCCGGCGGGCGTGCCGTCCTCCGCCAGCGGCCGCAGCTCGCCCCCGTCCCCCGCCCCGGCGGCCACCGCGATCCTCACCCGCCCATTCTCGCGCGCACCTATGACAGAACCCCCTCCGCGGGAGGCGGAGGGGGTTCGGAGCCGTTCCAGGAGGCCAGGGCCGCGGCCCCCTTGCGGGGTTGGAGCGGGTCAGGCCACGCGGCGGTCAGGCCGCGCGACCCTCGGGTCACGCGACGGTCAGGTCACGCGACCAGGGAGACCTGCTGGCCCGCCGGGGTGTCGCCGTAGCGGTCGACGACCTTGTTGATCTGGATCTGGTAGTACAGCACGCCGAAGCCGAGGATGCCGAGCAGGAAGCCCATGCCCCCGCTGCAGGTGGCGGGCAGGCCCGCGGCGCGCTGTGCCTGGGCGATGCGCCCGCCGAGCTTGCACCACACCACCAGCGGCCAGATGCCGAGGGTGACGAAGCCGAAGATCATCGACAGCAGCGCGCCGGTGGCGGCGTCGTCGATGCGGCGGTCGTACTGGTGCAGCTCGTTGTGGACCTTGAACATCCACACGAGCCCGTACACGCCGAGCGTGATCATCGGCAGCCCGAGCCAGGCGCCGACGGGGTTGCGGCGCTTCATGTTGGCGCCCGCGCCGCGGGCGACGGCCTGCTGCTGTTGCTGTGCCGGGGCGGGCGAGTAGCCGCCCTGGTAGGCCTGCTGCTGTTGCTGCTGCTGGTAAGGCTGGCCCTGACCCTGCTGGGGGTAACTCATCGAGTCGCTCTCCTGTGGACGCGGTCGTTCTCCGGCCGACCGTCCGTTACCGGTCACCTGTTCGGTGAGCTGAGACTGTAACGGCATTACGGCACGTCGCGCGGCAAATCGACGCATTTTGTCGACATTTCTGGCGGATTCTCCAATCCGCCCGCCACTCCCGCCTCACCGGAGCGGGATCGTCACCTCGTCCTCGACCGGCGGCGCCGCCTCGTGGTCGCCGCAGCCGGTCGCCGCGAAGCAGCGGACCCGGAGCGCCGACGCGGTCACGTCCAGCCGGAGGAAGCTCTTGAAGAACGGCGGGCTGTCCCAGTCCGCCATCTCCGAACGGAACCGCTGCGGCATCTTGCGGACCGGCAGCCGCAGGAAGCGCGGACGGCGCCGGCCGCCCCGCGGCACGCCCAGCACGAACGCGACGAACCGGGCCCGCCGGGACGGCTGGAGCCCGTCGTAGGCGCGTCCCGGCACGATCCCCACCCGCGACCGGATGACGGCCGTGGCCTCCTCCGGGGTGAGGTCGAACAGCCCCGGCATCCGGGTCCAGCGCCCGTACAGCTGGCTGTAGCGCGACAGCGAGTCGCCCCGCAGCGGGTAGCAGCGGAAGTCCTTCTCCTCGACCACGTCCGCGCGAGGGATCGTGTGCGTCGCGTGCATGAACGCCCCGCCGCCGCCCGACACGAGGTACTGGATGACGCGTCCCGTCGCGTCGACCTTCACCGGGTAGCGCTGGTAGTTGTGGATGTCGCCGCCGACCGCGAGCACGTAGTTGTGCGCCGGGTCCCGGACGATCTCGTCGACCGTCCCGCCGCCCTCGATCGGCCCCGGGTGGTGCTCGTCGTCCACGTACAGCGGCTTGCCGGTGACCAGCATCTTGGGCTTGGGCCCCGCGGACACCTCGCGCAGCCATTCGCCCTGTTCGCGGTCTATGCCGCCGAGGATGCCGGTGTCGATGCCGATGATGCGCAGCGAGGGCGTGTCGATCGCCCAGTACGGCCCGGGCTGGACGGCCTGCTGCCCGGGCGCGCCCCGGTACAGCGAGCGGGCCTCCGCGAGCGCGCGCCGGTCGACCTTCCCGGAGTGCCGCCAGAACAGGCGCGGGATGAACGAGAGCGGCCCGCGCCAGTGCGGCGAGCAGTCCGCGTCCAGGCCGCAGAAGATGTGCAGGAAGCCGCGTAGTCCGTCGTACCAGTCGTGGTTGCCCGGGACGGCGTAGATGGGCGCGGGGTAGTCCCGGTAGGGCCGGTAGAACTTCTCGGGGTAGTCGCCCGCGTCACCGGTCGGATAGATGACGTCGCTGGCGACGACCATGAAGTCGGTGCCGGCGGTGGCGTGCAGCAGCGGCGGCACGACGGCGTACTGCGACCGGTCGCCCTCCCCCGTGTCGCCCAGGAGGGCGAAGGAGAACTCCTCCTCCGAGCGGTGGACGGTGAACGCGGCGGGCGTCCCGCGTTCCCGCAGCGCGGCGACGGCCCGGCGGCGGATCGCGTTGGACGGGTCGCCGAACAGCCGCGCGACCACGTCGTTGCGGGACCGCCACAGCACCTTCGGGCGGCGCCAGGAGAAGTCGGGGACGTGCTCGGGCAGCAGGTCCCGGAACGTGCCCGGCTTGCCGCACACCCATCCGGCGCCCGCCTCGGACGCGCGGGAGTTCTCGGGGGCGGCGGCTTGCTCGGCGCACAAGGGGGGCCTCCGGCAGGGGGTGAGGGGGTGCCTCCAGCCTGTCCGCAGGCGATCTCGGGCGTCAAGCAACACGCCCCGCCGGAAGGGGCGTGTCGCTTATTCCGGGACGCTCATGTGCCGGGGCGCTTACGCGGCGCCGAAGGAGCGCGGGTCGCCGGACGGGACGATCTCGCGGCCGAGGGGCAGCAGCGAGATCGGGATCAGCTTGAAGTTGGCGATGCCGAACGGGATGCCGATGATCGTGACGCAGAGCGCGATCCCGGTGAACAGGTGCCCGAGGGCGAGCCACCAGCCCGCGACGATCAGCCAGATGACGTTCCCGATCGCCGAGCCCGCGCCGGCGTCGCGCCGGCGCGCCACCGTGTAGCCGAACGGCCAGAGCGTGTACATCGCGATCCGGAACGCGGCGATGCCGAACGGGATCGTGATGATGAGCACGCAGCAGATGAGGCCGGCGATCGCGTACCCGATCGCCAGCCAGAGGCCCGAGAACACGAGCCAGATCACGTTGAGGAGGGTGCGCACGCGCCTCAGCCTAGGCGCGGGCCGTCCGCCCGGGAATGGGGCGCGCCGGGGTGGGGGCGGCCGGAGCGGTGAGGCTCCGGATCGGCACGGGGCGGGCCGGACCGAGCCGGAACCGGACCGTGGTGGGCGCCGGCGCCACCCCCAGAGACGCCGGCGCCACCACGCGGAGGGCGCCTGCGGCCATCATGAGTCCCCCCAGAACGGCGAGCGATCGCCTTCTCATGATGCCTCCACAGACGACCCCAAGGTCCCGAAAGCGGGACGTAATTGACGCTATACGGAGGGCCGTAATGGGTGTGTAAACCACCCCAAACGAGGGTCCAAAAACCGTGGATCTTGCGTCTGCGCAGGTCAGAACGGCTATCTCCGCAGCCCGGATCGCCGGGTCACGGGGCCAGGACGCGGAGCGCCCCGGGCATCACCTTCGCGGTCACCGGCAGCACGCCCGGCAGCTCCCCGTCCGCGCCGTAGGGCAGCGTCCGGCCGGGCGGCCCGGCCAGCTCGATCCGCACCTCCCGGCCGCGCAGCACCTCCACCTGGGGCCGCCGGACGTGCGTGCCGGCCTCCAGTTCCCGCATCACCGCGAAGAACAGCATCCGGGAGGCGTTGCGGACCAGCACCACGTCGAGCAGGCCGTCGTCCACCCGGGCGTCCGGCGCGATGTGCTTGCCGAACCCGTAGTAGCCGGAGTTCGCGGCGACGACGGTGTAGCCCTCGCGGCGGTGCTCCTCGCCGTCCACGATCACCCGGTAGTCGGCCGCGCGCCAGGACACGATCGCGCGCAGCGCCCCGACGTAGTAGGCCGCCGACCCGCGCAGCAGCCGGGTCTTGTTGGCGTTGGCGTTGGCGACGGCGTCCACCCCGGCGTAGACGCTGCCGAGCACGGGCGTGCCGTTGGCCTCGATCGCGTCGACCGCGCGGGGCTCCCCGTCGAGCAGCAGCGGGGCGAGCAGCTCCGGGTCGGACGGGACGCCGAGCTGGCGGGCGAAGTCGTTGCCGCGCCCGGCGGGCACGATGCCGAACACGGCGTCCGTGCCGGCGAGCGCGCCGCCGACGCAGCCGATCATGCCGTCGCCGCCGACGCCGAGCACGACCCGGCCGGCCGCGGCGGCGTCGCGCGCGACGGTGTGCGCGTGGTCCAGGCCGCGGCTGTACTCGACGGCGACCTCGGCGCCGGCCTCGCGCAGCAGCCGGGCGAGCGGGATCAGCGAGGACGCGGACGCCGACCCGCCGGCGGCCGGGTTGACGATCGCGGTGAACGCGCGCGAGGTGGTCATGGCGGCTACTCCCCGGCGGCCGGCGGGACGAGGACGCCGGGGTTGAGGATCCCGGCGGGGTCGAGGCGGTCCTTGACGGCCCGCAGGATCCCGGCGCCGAGCGGGCCGATCTCCCGGGCGTACCAGTCGCGGTGGTCGGTGCCCACGCCGTGATGATGGCTGATCGTGCCGCCCGCGTCGATGATCGCGTCGGACGCGGCCCGCTTCGCGCCGTCCCAGTGCGCCACGGGGTCGTCGCCCTGCGCGGACACGACGGTGAAGTACAGGGACGCGCCCGCCGGGTAGACGTGCGAGATGTGGCACATGACCAGCGGCGGCGTGCCCGCCCCGGACAGCGTGCCGATCAGCGCGCACCGGACGGCCTCGTACAGCGCCGGAATGTCGCTCCAGAACGCCGCGGTCTCCAGCGTCTCGGCGAACGCGCCGACGTCGAGCAGCGCGTCGCGCAGGTAGGGGGCGCTGAAGCGGCCGTGCCGCCACTTCTCCCCCGGCGCGTCGCCGAGCGGTTCGCCGCCCGCCTCCCGCAGCACCGCGGCCGTCTTGGCGCGGCGTTCGGCGATCTCCTCGGCGGTGCCCTCGTAGCCGAGGACGGCGAGGCATCCGGCGGCCGAGGAGCCGCCGCCGATGGCCGCGGGGTCGGCGAGGCCGATCATGGTCTCGGTCTCGTCGGACAGCCGCAGCACCACGGGGAGCGGGCCGTCCTGGGCGAGGCGGCGCAGCGCGGCGGCGCCGTCGGCGAACGAGGCGAACCGCCAGCCCTCGTACGCCCGCTCCGCCGGGACGGGCCGGATCCGCACGGTCACCGAGGTGATCACGCCGAACGCGCCCTCGGAGCCGAGGACGAGCTGGCGCAGGTCGGGGCCCGCCGCCGACTTCGGCGCCCGGCCGAGCTCCAGGGTGCCCTCCGGGGTGGCGACGGTGAGGCCGGTGACCATGTCGTCGAACCGGCCGTACCCGGCGGACGCCTGCCCGCTGGAGCGGGCGGCGGCGAACCCGCCGATCGACGCCCACTCGAACGACTGCGGGAAGTGCCCGAGCGTGTAGCCGCGCTCGCCGAGCAGCTCCTCGGCGCGCGGCGCGAGCATGCCGGGCTGCAGGACGGCCGTCCGGGACACCTCGTCGAGGGAGACCAGGGCGTCCATCCGGCGCAGGTCGAGCGCGACGAACGCGTCCACCCCCTCGGGCGCCAGCCCGCCGACGACCGAGGTGCCGCCGCCGAACGGGACGACCGCGACGCGATGCGCCGCGCAGGCCCGCAGCACCGCGAGGACCTCGTCGTGGTCGCCGGGCAGCACGACGGCGTCGGGCGCGTCGGAGGTCTCGCCGGCGCGGAGGCGCACGAGGTCGGGGGTCGACTTGCCGCGGGTGTGCCGGACGCGGGTCTCGGCGTCGGTGCGGACGTGCTCCGCGCCGACCGCCGCGGCGAGCGCGGCGAGGGCGTCCTCGGTGAGCCGCGGGGCCGCGACCTCGATCGCGGCGAGGGCGACGGGGGCCGCGTCGCCGGTCTTCACGCCGAGCAGGTCGCGCAGGAGCCCGACCATCGCTTCCGGCAGCGGCGCGGCCTTGGCGGGGTCGCCCCAGCCGCTCCACAGCATGTCCCGCGTCCGCCCCGTGCTGGTGGTCAAGGCGCCTCCCCTCCGACGGGCCGCTCCCGGCACCGCGTTCCCGTCCACCTCTCCCGGTGGGCTTACACTGTGACACATGACGTCGAATCGTCACAACAGGTCGGCGGCCCGGACCGCCGACGACGCCGTGCTGGACGCCGCCCGCGACTGCGTGCTGGCCGTCGGGGTGCGCCGCACCACGCTCACCGACATCGCGCGCCGCGCCGGGGTCTCCCGCATGACGCTGTACCGCCGCTGGCCGGACGTCCGCACGATCGTGGCCGACCTGATGACCCGCGAGTGGACCGCGATCGGCACCGCCATGCACCCCGCCGACGACGGCCGCCCGGTCCGGTCCCGGCTGGTGGACGGGCTGGTCGCCGGCGTGCGCACGTTCCGCGACCACCCGCTGCTCCGCAAGATCGTCGAGGTCGACCCGGAGGCGCTGCTGCCCTACCTGCTGGACCGCTGC
The DNA here is from genome assembly GCF_040651755.1 of Actinomadura sp. NPDC048394. Classification (NCBI taxonomy): domain Bacteria; kingdom Bacillati; phylum Actinomycetota; class Actinomycetes; order Streptosporangiales; family Thermomonosporaceae; genus Actinomadura; species Actinomadura sp. NPDC048394. The sequence continues at coordinate 94,909 of NZ_JBEZJL010000031.1, forward strand.
GGCGCCAGCCAGCAGGCCTTCCTCGAGCTCTTCGAGGAGGCGCTCACCGCCGGGCACGCCGACGGGACGATCCGCGTGGACCACCCCGGCCGCCAGGCGCGCGCGCTGCTGCTGGTCGTGCAGTCGTTCGGGCTGTCCGCGCAGATCGTGATCGACGAGACCGACCCCGAGCTCCGCTCCGACGCCTTCGACGCCGAACTCCGGCACATTCTGGAGAGGATGCTCTCGCCGTGACCCCTGCCGCCGTCCCGCCGCCCTCGTCGCTGAACGCCGCCCGCCGCGAACGCGACCTCGCCGCCCTACCCGACCAGGTCGTGGACGTCCTCGTCGTCGGCCTCGGCGCGACCGGCGCCGGCGCCGCGCTGGACGCCGCGTCCCGGGGCCTGTCGGTCGCCGCGGTCGACGCGCACGACCTGGCCTTCGGCACGTCCCGGTGGAGCTCCAAGCTGATCCACGGCGGGCTGCGCTACCTGGCGTCCGGGCAGGTGGACGTGGCGCACGAGAGCGCCGTCGAGCGCGGCGTGCTGATGTGCCGGACCGCCCCGCACCTGGTGCGCGCCCTGCCGTTCGTGCTGCCGCTGACGCCGCTGGTGTCGCGGTCGCAGGCGGCGGTGTCGCGGGCGGGCCTGCTGGCCGGGGACGCGCTGCGGCTGGCCGCCCGCACCCCGCGCTCGGTGCTGCCCGGCCCGCGCCGGCTGTCGCCGGTGGAGACGCTGCGGCTCGCGCCCGCGCTGCGCCCGTACGGGCTGCGCGGCGGCCTGCTGTCCTGGGACGGGCAGCTCGCCGACGACGCGCGCCTGGTCACCGCGATCGCCCGGACCGCCGCCGCGCACGGCGCCCGGATCCTGACCCGCTGCCGGGCCGTCGAGCTGACGGGCGAGGGCGCGCTCGTCCGCGACGAGCTGACCGGCCGGGAGATCACCGTCCGGGCCCGCGCGGTGGTGAACGCCGCGGGCGTCTGGGCGGGCGGGCTGGTGGACGGGGTGCGGCTGCGCCCGTCGCGCGGCACCCATCTGGTGCTGGGCGCGGAGTCGCTGCGCGGGCTGACCGCCGGGATGCACGTCCCGATCCCCGGCGCGAGCAGCCGGTTCATGCTGGTGATCCCGCAGGGCGACGGCCGCGTCTACGTGGGGCTGACCGACGAGCCGGCGGACGGCCCGATCCCCGACGTGCCGGAGCCGACGCCCGGCGAGATCGGCTTCCTGCTGGACATCCTGGGCTCCGCGCTGGACGTGCCGGTGCGGCGCTCGGAGGTGCTCGGCGCGTTCGCCGGGCTCCGCCCGCTGCTGGACGGCGGCGAGGGCGCCACCGCCGACCTGTCGCGCCGGCATGCGGTGCTGACCTCGCGGGACGGCGTCGTCACGATCGTCGGCGGCAAGCTCACCACGTACCGGCGGATGGCGCAGGACGCCGTGGACGCCGCGGTCGCGGGCCGCGGCCTGCCCGCGGGCCCGAGCCGCACCGCGTCGCTGCCGCTGGTCGGCGCCGCGCCGCGGGACCGGCTGGACGCCCTCGACGCGCCGCGCCGCCTCGTCCAGCGCTACGGGACGGAGGCGCCGCTGCTGGCCGCCATGGGCAGGGACGATCCGGCGCTGCTGGAGCCGGTCGTGCCCGGGCTGCCGGTGCTGGGCGTGGAGCTGGCGTGGGGGGCGCTGCACGAGGGCGCCCTGGACGCCGGTGACCTGCTGGACCGGCGCACCCGGATCGGCCTGGTGGCCGCGGACCGCGCCGCGGCGGTGCCGGCGGCGGAGGCCCTCCTCCCGCGCCCCGCGGTGCACTGACGTCGCACTGGGTACAGACACCCCTAAAGGCCCCGATATCCCCCCGCCTAAGCCGACATCCCGGGGACCCCGCTGGTGAGCCCGGAGGGGCTTAGGTTACCCTTACCTAATCATCGACGATCGGACCGTCCGGCCGGGGGGACTCATTTGACGCGCGGGAAGGGCTGCGGGCACTGCCCGGGAAGCCACACCGGCGAGCGGCCGTGCCTGGCGAGCGCGACCGTCAAGGCGCGCTCCTGGCTGCTGATCGAGCACCCCGGCCCCTGGCCCGAGCGGGTGGCCGACCTGGACGGGCCCGCCCCGGTCGCCGAGGCCGTGCGGGCCGCGCAGGCGGCCGGCGTGCGGCCGCAGCTCATCCGGCGGCCCGGGCGGCGCCGCGCGACCCCGCCGATCCAGGTCTACGCCGGGTTCTCGCAGGGTCGCGAGGCCTGGATCGAGGGCCGGGAGCTGGCCGATCCGGAGGAGCTGTCCGGGCTGGACCTGCCCGCGCTCGCCGCGGGCCGGTCGCCGGGCCTCGGCGAGCGGCAGGCCGATCCGGTCCTGCTGGTCTGCGCGCACGGCCGGCACAACGCCTGCTGCGCGCGGACGGGCGCCCCGCTGGCCCGATCCCTCACTGGACGTTTTGACCGTCTTGTCTGGGAAACCACCCACGTCGGTGGTGACCGATTCGCAGCGAACCTTGTATGTCTTCCTCACGGGATCTATTACGGCGACCTCGGCGAGACCCAGGCCGTGGCCGCGATCGACGCCTATCTGCGCGGCGAGGTCGTGCTCGACCGGCTGCGCGGGCGGGCCGGACGTCCCGAGCCCGCGCAGGCCGCGGAGCACTTCGTCCGCGCGCACACAGGGCGCCTCGAACTGGACACCGTGACCGTGGAGTCGATCACAGGGACATCTCGCTACGAAGCGATCGTCGCCGTCCAGGAGAGCCGTTACCGGGTCATCCTGGACGCCGTCGAGCAGGCCGCGTGCGGTCCGGGGTGCGCCGAGAACCTGAGAACCTACGCTGTTACGGAACTCACCCTTCTCAACGAGGCCGCCCTCGTGTAATCTCTCGAAGGCCCCATTCGAGGGTCTCCCTGTCGCACGGCCCCAGGTTTCCGGAGTAACCGGACGGGGAACAGAGCGGCAACTCCAGACGTTGGAACTTTCGGCGCTTCTGACTCATGTCACCCGAAGCACGTCGATGCGTCCATGTCCCGAAATTGTTCGAAACCAATCAAGGTGGGTGTTCCATGGCTCAGGTACGTCGGCAGGCAAACCTCCCTCGTCCCAGCTGGGGCTGGCAGGACGCCGCGGCGTGCCGGGGGGAAGACCTCGTGCTCTTCTTCGGCCCCGACGGCGAGCGCCAGCCCGAGCGTGAGATCCGCGAGCGCAAGGCCAAGCAGATCTGCATGGGCTGCCCGGTCCGCACGGAATGCCTGGACTACGCCGTGTCCCGGCCCGAGAAGTACGGCACGTGGGGCGGTCTGAACGAGGACGAGCGCGCCTCCGAGCGCCGCCGTCGCATGCGCCGCGCCAACGCGGCCTGACCGTCGCACGGCACGCCAGAACCGCTCCCAGCGCGCACCCCGGCACGCCACCGAAAAACGACTCGGCCCCGCCCCGCGGGGCCGTTTGCGTTGCTCAGGGCCCGGCCGTCACGGCCGGGCCCTGCCGCGTTCGTCACATGTGCGTCACATCTGTGTTGCGGCCCGCCCCGATTTCCCGGCCGCTTTTACCGCAGCGGACGCTTCCGCGTGGCTTTTTCACAGAAATTCGCCGCGGCCATTTCCCGGCGCGCGGCCGGCCGGTCCGTCACGCCGCGCGTCAGGTCGCGTGCCGGTCGCGGCGCCGGTCGCGCATCAGGTCGCGGCGCCGGTCGCGCGTCAGGTAGCGCGTCAGGTCGCGGTCCCGGCGCGCTCCAGCCATCCGGTCACGTCACGGTCGGTGAGCTGGTCGAAGTCGCGGTACCACTGCCCGACCGCGCGGAAGTCCCAGGGCGCCGCGGGCACCACCAGGTCGTCCACCTCGGCCGCCAGCGACCGCACGGTGTCCTCGGCGCCCACCGGCACCGCCAGCGCCAGCCGGGACGGCCCGCGCCCGCGCATGGCCCGCACGGCCGCGCGGGCGGTCCCGCCGGTGGCGAGGCCGTCGTCGACGACCACCACGGCGCGTCCGGCCACGTCCGGCAGGCTCCGGCCGCCGCGGTAGGCCGCCACGCGCCGGTCCAGCTCGGCGCGCTCGGCCCGCACCGTCGCGGCCATGTCGTCCTCGGTCAGCCCGAGCCGGTCCAGCAGCCCGCGGTCGAACACCGGCCCGCCGCCCTCGGCGATCGCGCCCACGCCGAGCTCCGGCTGCGGCGGGAAGCCGATCTTGCGGGTCACCAGCACGTCCAGCGGGGACCGCAGGCGCCGCGCGACCTCGAACCCGACCGGGACGCCGCCGCGCGGCAGCGCGAGCACCACGGCGCCGTCCAGGCCCATCGGCGCGAGCCGGTCGGCGAGCACCCGGCCCGCCTCCCCGCGGTCGGCGTAGGGCAGCGGGACGGTCTCGTCCTGCGTCGGCGCCCGCTTCGCCGTCCTGTTCCAAGACATCGGCGCACCCCCTCCCGGGGTCGCGGAAGAGCTCTCGCTCCAGCCCTACCCGCCGGGGGCGCCGGGATTCAGCCCGCGGTGAGCCAGCGCAGCGGGTTCGCCCGCAGGATCGTGTCGAGGGTCGCGTCGTCGGCGCCGGCGGCGCGCAGCGCGGGCAGGAAGGTGCCGAACAGGTAGCCGTAGCCGGCGCCCCCGTACCGGACGATCTGCTCCATCCGCGAGACACCGGTGCTCAACAGCACCCGCTCGGCGTGCCCGGCCTCCAGCAGGTCCATCACCGCGCGCACACGGGCGCCGATCGCGGCGTGGTCCTCGCCCGCCAGGCCGAGCGTGCCGAACGACACGTACCCGCCCGACTCGGCGATCTTGCGGTGCTGGCCGGGGTCGTCCACCCGGTCCTGCTGGCCGACGGCGACGCGGTCGGCGGGCAGCCCGGCGGCGGTGAGGATCTCCAGCTGGGCCACGCCGGCGCGGCCGTAGGTCGCCACCGACAGGCCCGAGTAGCGGGCGGCGCGGGCGGCGGCCCGCAGGCACAGCTCCTCGGCCTCCGTCGGCGCCTCGCCCCACGTGCCGATCTCGCCGATCACGCCGGGCAGCGCGTTGGTGCCGTCCATGCCGAAGCCGATCTCGGCGAGCAGCCGCTCGGCGAGCCGGTCCACGCCGGACTGGCCCTCCGGGCCGGCGCCGGCGGCGAGGGCCTCGCGGACGAACGCGGGGTGGAACGGCTCGGTGAACACGCCCGTCCCGGCGACCACCGCGACCCGGGAGCCGGCGCTGATGCGGGCCAGCGCGGCGGCGTTGCGCCCCATGCCGGAGCAGGTCAGGTCGACGACGAGGCCGAGCCCGTGCTCCTTGCGCAGCTCGTTCAGCTCGCGCTGGACGCCCTTCTCCTCGTCCAGCCAGCGCGCCGGGTCGGACCCCACCTGCTGCGGCCGGGCCGGCCAGCGCAGGTCCATCTGCAGGTGCTCGTGGGAGAGCACCGGGCCGGTGATGTCGGACGTCGCGATCGTGCCGGTCACGGTCCGGAGCCGGCCGGTGTCCTCTCGGGGGGTCATGGGAAGCGAGGCTACGACATGTTTGGCCTTTTCAGAGCCTTATTCGGTGCAGTTTTTACCATTCGTCCCGGCGTTGCCAGGGCCCTCCGGCGTGTCGTCGGCACCATCGGCCGCGTCATCGGCGTCGCCCGCCGCGTCATCGGCGTCGTCCGCCGCGGAGGCGGCGGTGGCTCCGGGCTCCCGCGCGGCGTCCGCCTGCTGCTGGGCGCGCGTCTGCGCGACGGCCCGCGCCCGGGCGGTGCCCGCGCTGGGCCACAGCCGGTCGATCTCGGCGTTCAGCGTCGCGCCGATCAGCACCGCGAGCGCCGCCACGTACAGCCACGCCAGCACGGCGATCGCGGCGGCCAGCGAGCCGTACACCGACACCCCGCTCAGCGACCCGCTCAGGTAGATCCGCAGGACCAGGCTGCCGACCACCCAGATCACCAGCGCCAGCACCGCGCCGGGCACCTCGCGCCACCAGGCCGTCCGCACCGGGACGCTCATGTGGTACAGGAACGCCAGGAACACGATCGAAAGCGTCACCAGCACCGGCCAGTACAGCACCTGGACGATCGTGGCGCTCTCCGGCACCGCCTGCCGCGCCAGCGTCGGCCCGGCCACCAGCAGCGGGGCGACCACCAGCCCCACCAGCAGGCCGACGACGTACAGGATGAACGCGCGCGTGCGGGTGCGGATGACGCCGCGGATGCCCGACAGCCCGTACGCGATCGTGATCGTGTCGATGCAGACGTTGACCGCCCGCGAGCCCGCCCACAGCGACAGCACGAAGCTGATCGACACGATGTCGGGGCTGCCGCCGTGGATCACGTCGTCCAGCAGCGGCCTGACGACCGTGTTCACCGCGTTGGGGGTCAGCACGGTCTGGGCGTGCTCGATGGCCCGGTTGCGGATGTCCTCGACGGTCTCCTTGCTGATCACGCTGTGGAAGTGGCCCATGGTGCCGATCAGCCCGAGGGCCAGCGGCGGCAGCGACAGCAGCGCGAAGAACGCGATCTCGGCGGCGAGCCCGGTCACCCGGTAGCGGAACGCCCCGACCGCCGTCCCCCGGACCAGCCGCCAGCCCACCGGGCCGCCGGAGCGCGCCAGGACGCCCAGCGCGGCGCAGAAGGCCGTGCGGACGCGCCCGGCGGCGGCCCGGACGCGCGCCGCGGCGGTGCGGGCGCGCGCGGCGGGGCCCGCGGCGCGGCGCGGGGCGTGGTCGGAGCGCACGAGAGCGGTATGCCCGTGATCGGAAGCCCCATGATCGGAGGTCATGTGCGCCCGCGCGCGCTTGGACGACCCACCCGGCGATCCCTTCCGCGCGGCGGGCACGCGGCCCTGGCGCGCTGCTGCGGCGGGCCGGGCCGCGCCGTCCTTGCCGGCCGGATCGGCGGGGCCGTCGGAGCCGGCGCCGTCCCCATCGGCGGACGCGGCGCCGTCCCCGTCAACGGGCGCGGCGCCGTCGCTCTTGGCCGGGGAGTCGCCCGCGGCGTCCGAGACGGTGGTCACACCGCCCAACCGTAGGGCGTGGGCCGCTCGCGCGCACGGGTAGCGCGCCAGGTGTGCGCGTGCGCGAGCATCGATGCGCATCGGTGACAATGGAGGGGTGATATGCCAGTCCTGCCGCGAACGCCACCACGGGGAGTGCCGTGGCGGTTCGTGGTGCGACTGCCAGCACAAGGCCGCGCCCGCGACGCCGTCGGAGCCGTCCGGGCCCGCCCGGGGAACGCCGGCGCCGTCCGGGGAGCGGACGCAGGGCGCCGAACCCCCGGTGAACTGGAAGCGTCAAGGATGACTCTTCTCACTCGCCCACATTCCGGACGTCACTGGACAGCCCGCGAGACGGCGTGTCAGAGTTTGAGCATGACTGCTGCGGACCCGCTGCTGGCCAAGCGCCGGCACGTCGACTTCCTGCGCGTCCGCAGCGCGATCTGTCGCTGACGCCCCAGACCACGCCCCCTTGCTCAGCCGGGCGCGTGGTGCATCGGCGTCACCTTTGACTTCATCCTGCTCAGCGTCGAGCCGGCTGCCTCAGAGCGCCGGTGCGCTACGCGTCCCTCACCACCACAGATGAGGACGCGCGCCGTGCCACCCGCGATCAAGCGCAAGAAGGGCGAGGGCCAGTGGGCCCTCGGCTACCGGGAACCGCTCAACAAGAACGAGGAGAACAAGAAGAACGACGACGGGCTGAACGTCCGCCGCCGGATCATCGACGTCTACTCCAAGACCGGTTTCGACTCGATCGACCCCGCCGACCTGCGCGGCCGGTTCCGCTGGATGGGGCTGTACACGCAGCGCAAGCCCGGCATCGACGGCGGGAAGACGGGCGCCCTCGAGGACGAGGAGCTCGAGGACAAGTACTTCATGATGCGGGTGCGCATCGACGGCGGCCAGCTCAGCGGCCCGCAGCTGCGCACCATCGCCGACATCTCCACCCGGTACGCGCGCGGCACCGCCGACCTCACCGACCGGCAGAACGTCCAGCTGCACTGGGTGCGGATCGAGGACGTCCCGGCGATCTGGGAGGCCCTGGAGGCGGTCGGGCTGCACACGATGGAGGCCTGCGGCGACGTGCCGCGCACCATCATCGGCTGCCCGCTGGCCGGCATCGCCGCCGACGAGGTCATCGACGCGACCCGCGACCTGCGCGAGATCCACGACAAGTACATCGGCTCCCCGGAGTTCTCCAACCTGCCGCGCAAGTACAAGACGGCGCTGTCGGGCTGCACCTCGCACTGCACCGTCCACGAGATCAACGACATCGCGTTCGTCGGCGTGGTGAACGAGGCGGGCGAGACCGGCTACCAGCTGTACGTCGGCGGCGGCCTCTCCACGAACCCGATGTTCGCGCAGAGCCTCGGCGTGTTCGTGAAGCCGGAGCAGACCAGCGAGGTCTGGCACGGCGTCACCTCGATCTTCCGCGACTACGGCTACCGGCGGCTGCGCAGCCGCGCCCGGCTGAAGTTCCTGATGAAGGACTGGGGCGCGGAGAGGTTCCGCGAGGTGCTGGAGAAGGAGTACCTCGGGTACGCGCTGCCGGACGGCCCCGAGCCGGCCGCGCCGCAGACCCACCGCGACCACGTCGGCATCCACCCGCAGAAGGACGGCAAGTTCTACGTCGGGTTCGCGCCGCGCGTGGGCCGGGTGAACGGCGAGCTGCTCGGCGCCATCGGCGAGCTGGCCGACCGGTACGGCTCGGGCCGGGTCCGCACGACCATCGAGCAGAAGATGGTCATCCTCGACGTCCCGGAGGAGAACACCGAGGCGCTCGCCGAGGCGCTGGCCGAACACGACCTGCAGGTCCGGCCGTCCACGTTCCGGCGGCAGACGATGGCGTGCACCGGCATCGAGTACTGCAAGCTCGCGATCGTCGAGACCAAGCAGCGCGCGATGGACCTGATGGACGAGCTGGAGAAGCGGCTGCCCGACTTCGACCAGCCGCTGACGATCAACGTCAACGGCTGCCCGAACGCCTGCGCCCGCATCCAGGTCGCCGACATCGGGCTCAAGGGCCAGCTGGTCGTGGACGAGAACGGCGACCAGGTCGAGGGCTTCCAGATCCACCTCGGCGGCCAGCTGGGCGCCTCGTTCGGCAAGAAGGTCCGCGGCCTGAAGACCTCGTCGGCCGGGCTGACCGACTACGTGGAGCGGGTCGTCCGGAAGTTCGACGAGCAGCGCACCGAGGGCGAGACGTTCGCCCAGTGGGCGCAGCGCGCCGACGAGGCCGACCTCAAGTAACGGGCAGACCGGAATGAGCGAACGTGCCGCGCCGTTCTACTGCCCGTACTGCGGCGAAGAAGATCTCGAACCCCTCGAGGAGCATGGGGCGTGGTTCTGCAACGACTGCCTCCGCTCCTTCCAGCTGAAGTTCCTGGGTGTCCGAGCCGCCCAACAGACCAAGGAGTCCCGGTGACGCTGCTGGAGACCGACAGGCCGACGCTCGACCTCGAGGACATCGTCGAATCCGCCGCCGAGGCGCTGGAGGGCGCGCCCACCCTGGAGGTCATCCGGTGGGCCGTCGCCACCTTCGGCGACCGCATCTGCCTCACCTCGTCCATGTCGGACGCCGCGCTGATCCACCTCGTGTCGAAGGTGAAGCCGGGCATCGACGTGCTGTTCGTCGACACCGGCTACCACTTCGCCGAGACGATCGGCACCCGCGACGCGGTCGAGGCCGTCTACCCGGTGAACGTCATCAACGTGACGCCGTCGCGCACCGTCGAGGAGCAGGAGGCCGCGCTCGGCCCCCGCCTCTACGGCCGCAACCCCGACCTGTGCTGCCACCTGCGCAAGGTGGAGCCGCTCGGCCGCGCGCTGGAGGGCTACATGGCCTGGTTCAGCGGGATCCGCCGGGACGAGACCGCGAGCCGCCGCAACCGCCGCGTCGTCGAGTGGGACCGCAAGCGCGGCATGGTCAAGGTGAACCCCATCCTCGACTGGTCGCAGGAGGAGATGGACAACTACATCGAGGACAACGGGGTCATCATCAACCCGCTGCACTACGACGACTACCCGTCGATCGGCTGCGAGCCGTGCACCCGTCCCGTCGCCCCCGGCGAGGACCCGCGCAGCGGCCGCTGGGCCGGCATGGGCAAGACCGAGTGCGGCATCCACCTGTGAGCGCCGTCCCGATGGTCGCGGTGGCGCACGGGAGCAGGGACCCCCGCGCCGCCGCGACCGTCACCGAGCTGGCCGCCGCCGTCCGGGCGCTGCGTCCCGGCGTGCCCGTGCAGGCCTCGTTCCTCGACCACGCGACGCCCGCCCCCGACCGGGCGCTGGACGCGCTGGCCGGGGACGGCGCCGCGGAGGCCGTCGTGCTGCCGCTGCTGCTGACCGCCGCGTACCACAGCAAGACCGACATCCCGGGCGTGCTGAACCGGGTGCGGGCACGGTGGCCCCGGCTGGAGCTGCGGACCGCGCGGACGCTCGGCCCGCATCCGCTGCTGACGGACGCGCTGGAGCGCCGGCTGTCCGAGGCGGGCGTGGAGCCGGGCGATCCGGACACCGCGGTCGTCCTGGTCGCGGCCGGGTCGTCCGACGCGTCCGCGAACGCGACGATCTGGCGGCTGGCTCGGGAGTGGCGCGCGCGCGGGTGGCGCGGCGTCGTCCCGGCGTTCGCGTCGGCGTCGCGGCCGACGCCCGCCGAGGCGGTCGCGGCGCTCCGCGACGCGGGCGCGCCCCGCGTCGCGGTGGCCTCCTACTTCCTCGCGCCCGGCTACTTCGCGGACAAGGTGCGCGCCGAGTCGCTGGAGGCGGGCGCCTACGCGGTCTCCCCCGTCCTCGGCGCGGCGCCGGAGATCGCCGAGCTGGTCGTCCGCCGCTACGACGAGGCGCTGGACACCGCCCGCGCGGCCACCGCCGTCTGATACCTCACGTTCCGCCCGTCCCGCTCGGGGTATGCGGCCCGGCATGGACGAGCGCGAGGACCCCGGACACGAGCCCGAGACGACCCACGACCGCGACTTCGCGCCGGTGAACCAGGGCTCGGACGCCCGCGGCCGGACGGTGCCGGGCGCGCCCGTCCCGGCGCACGTGCCGGGCGAGGAGCCGGCGGACCGGGACGGCCCCGAGGAGGACGTCAGCGGCACCGGCACGCCCGGCGTCCACCGCCGCCACCCCGACGCGCTGCCGCCCGACGAGGCGGGCGTGAGCGAGGCGGAGCGCACCGACGACTCCCGCTGACCTGCGGCGGCGTCGTTCTGTCGGAGGGGGCCGCTAGGGTCCCGCCGTGCTCTTTCTCTCCAGGCGGGACGTCGAGGAACTGCTCGACGTCGACGCGCTCATCGACGCGCTCGCCCCCGCGATGGCCGACCTCAGCGCCGGCCGCGCGCACGTGCCCGAGCGGACCGCCGCGGCCGTCCCCGATCGGGACGCGCTCCTGCTCGACATGCCGGGCCACGCGCCGTCGGCGGACGCGCTGATGAGCAAGCTCGTGTCGGTGTTCCCCGGGAACGCCGAGGCGGGGCGGCCCGTGCGGCAGGCGGTGATCGTCGCGTTCGACCCCGGCACCGGGGAGCCCGCCGCGCTGCTCGACGGCACCTACATCACCGCGATCCGGACCGCCGCCTGCGCGGCGCTGTCCGCGCGGCTACTGGCCCGCGACGACGCCTCGGTCGTCGCGGTGCTCGGCACCGGCGTGCAGGCGCGCGCGCACGCGATCGCGGTCCCGCGCGTCCGCGACGTCCGGGAGGTCCGCATCGCCGGGCGCGACCACGCCAAGGCGGTGAAGCTCGCGGAGGAGCTGTCGGACGCCGTGGACGCCGACGTGCGCGCCGTCGCGGGCTACGAGGAGGCCATGGCGGGCGCCGGCATCGTCAGCGCGGCCACCTACGCGGTGGAGCCGGTCGTCCGGCGCGAGTGGCTGGCGCCGGGGACGCACGTCACCTCGATCGGCTACAACCCGCGCGGCCGGGAGGTCGACGACGCGACGATCGCGGACGCCGCGCTGTTCGTGGAGTCCCGCGCGGCGGCCCTGGCGGCCGTCCCGCCGAACCTCGACCTGGCCGAGCCGCTGGAGCGCGGCGTCATCACGCCCGCGCACGTCCGCGCGGAGCTGGGCGAGGTGATCGAGGGCACCCGCCCCGGCCGTGCGTCGGAAGAGGAGATCACGCTGTACAAGTCGGTCGGCGTCGTCGTCCAGGACCTCGCCGCGACGGCGCTGGTGCTGCGCGAGGCGCGGCGGCGGGGCGCCGGGACGGAGGTGAGCCTCTGAGCCTTTGAGCGCGGCGCCGGTCAGGAGTCGGAGCGGCGGTCCCGCCACCAGGACGCGACGGCCCGGCGGACCGGCGCGTGGTGCTCGTCGTCCACGATCTTCACGTCGCCCATGAAGGCGTTCGCGGTGACCCGGACGACGGGGATGCGCTCGCCCGGGCAGGGCTCGCGCACCTGGACGCGGCGGTCGCCGAGGAAGGCGTGGCCCATCAGCTCGACCGCCACCCCGTCCGGCACGATGATCTTCACGTCGCCCATCACGGCGGTGGCCGCGATGTGCACCTCGCCGGTCGGGACCTGCGCGCCGCGCAGGTCCAGCTCGACGTCGCCCATCACCGACACCGCCTCCAGCGGGCCGTCGATGCGGCCGACGATGCGCTCCTTGCAGTCCCCCATGACGGCGCTGAACCGCCGCTTCACCTGCAGCGGAGCCGGGTTCGCGCCGGGCGCGCCCATGCCGGGCAGGTCCGCGGTGATGTGCTCGAGGTCACCGCGGGTGACCGCCGCGTAGGCGGCCTCCGTCCGCACGGTCAGCTCCTCGAACGTCAGCCGCCCCTCCACCGAGGCGACCCGCAGCCGCTCGACCACGGCCTCGCGCTCGGCGTCGGAGGCCCGGACCGCGCCCGGGACGGGGACCGTCCCGGCCGGATCGGCGCCGGGCCGCGCGGGGTGCAGGTCCTCCCGCCGCTGCCGCGGGCGGCTCGGGCACGGCGGCCGCCCCTGCTGCGGACTGGACTGACTCATGGTTTCGAAGTTATGCCCCCGCGCCGCATGGACAATCCGCCGCGCGGACGAGATCGCCCCACCACTTCAGGAGGATGCCCCAGGCGGCGGGGCGGAGGCATGATCGTCCGACGGCCCGAACGCGGTTCTGTATCCTGCGACGGGGAGGTCCCCCCGTCCTCGGCAGCACAGGAGCAGCGCAGTGACCCACGAGGTGTTCAACCAGGTCCCCCCGCTCGCCGGCCACGACCTGGCCGACGACCCCGCCCTGCTGGACGGGCTGGAGCGCGAGGGCGCCGGCTGGGCCGCCGCGGAGGTGCACGAGCTGGGCCGCCTCGCGGGCACCGAGCGCGCGCAGGAGTGGGGGCGGCTCGCCAACGAGCACCCGCCCGTCCTGCGCACCCACGACCGCTACGGGCACCGCATCGACGAGGTGGAGTTCCACCCGGCGTGGCACGAGCTGATGACCGTCGCGGTGACGCACGGCCTGCACGGCTCGGCCTGGGCCGACCCCCGCGAGGGCGCGCACGTCGCCCGCGCCGCCAAGTTCTACTCCTGGCGCGTGGACGCCGGGCACGGCTGCCCGATCTCGATGACGTACGCCGCCGTCCCCGCCCTCCGGCAGGCTCCCGAGCTGGCCGCGCAGTACGAGCCGCTGCTCGCCAAGCCCGATTACGACTTCGGCCTCCGCGCCCCGCTCACCAAGGACGCGCTGCTCGCGGGCATGTCGATGACGGAGAAGCAGGGCGGCTCCGACGTCCGCGCCAACACCACGCAGGCGACCCCGCAGCCCGACGGGACGTACCGGCTCGTCGGCCACAAGTGGTTCACCAGCGCCCCGATGTGCGACGTGTTCCTCACCCTGGCGCAGGCGCCGGAGGGGCTGACCTGCTTCCTCGTCCCCCGCGTCCTGCCTGACGGCGCGCTCAACCCGCTGCGGCTGATGCGGCTGAAGGACAAGCTCGGCAACAAGTCCAACGCGTCGTCCGAGGTCGAGTACGAGAACGCGGTCGCGTGGCGGGTCGGCGACGAGGGCCGCGGCGTCCGCACCATCATCGAGATGGTCAACATGACCCGGCTGGACTGCGTCATCGGCGCCGCCGCCGGGATGCGGCAGGGCGTCACGACCGCGGTGCACCACGCCGCGCACCGCAAGGCGTTCGGCGCGTACCTCATCGACCAGCCGCTGATGCGCAACGTCCTTGCCGACCTCGCGGTCGAGTCGGAGGCCGCCACCGTCCTGATGACGCGGCTCGCCGGCGCCACGGACCGCTCGGTGCGCGGCGACGCGTCCGAGGCGGCGTTCAAGCGGCTCGGCCTGGCGGTCAGCAAGTACTGGGTCTGCAAGCGGTGGCCGGCGCACGCCGCCGAGTCCCTCGAATGCCTCGGCGGCAACGGCTACGTCGAGGAGTCCGGCATGCCGCGCCTCTTCCGCGAGTCGCCCCTGAACTCCATCTGGGAGGGCTCCGGCAACGTGGCGGCGCTGGACGTGCTGCGGGCGATGGCCAAGGAGCCGCAGACCGTCGAGGCGTTCTTCGCCGAGGTCGGCCGGGCCGCCGGGGCGGACCCGCGCCTGGACGCCGCCGTCGCCGAGGTCGAGGCGTCCCTGCGGGACCTCGAGACGGTCCAGGTCCGCGCGCGCCGCATCGTCGAGCGGATGGCGCTCGTCCTGCAGGGTTCGCTGCTGGTCAGGCACGGGCACCCGGCCGTCGCCGACGCCTTCTGCGCCACCCGCCTCGCCGGCGACTGGGGATCCGCCTTCGGCACCCTCCCGCCGGGCCTCGACCTCGCCCCGATCATCGACCGCGCCACCCCGAAGATCGGCTGAGCCCGCACTCAAATCGACGTCTGACGCGCCACGCCGGCCCGCCCACCGACGCCCCAAAACAAGATCATCCACTAGCGTGCCGGCTAGTAGCAGTTTCCGTGCCATTCTGTGGCACCTCTTGCGGACCCATACCAGCGAATGCCAGCTAGACCTCCATAATCCCCCAGTCTGTGCTCACCAGAACCGATATGGATCGCTCGGACCATCAACGCGCGCCACACCCCCGCGAGCGACCTCCACTGCCGCAAACGAGTACCCCAGCACCGCCAGCAGCTCCACCAAGCCGCCACCGGCCGCAGGTTGTTGAGCTAACGCAGCGAGGACCGTGTCGAGAACCGGTGACCGTCGCCTTCTCCGGCGCAAGAGCACCCCAACACGATTCTCAACAGACTCAAGGGGCAATCCAGCCCAGTGCCAGCCTTGGCGACCTACGTGTCAGAATCCATCGTTTAGAACGGATGCGAGGCCGTAGCAAACGGGAGCCCCGCAGGCCGCTGTCCGCTCGCGGACTCGAAGTCGACCGTGCCGCCCTCGAACCGGGCGAACCCGAAGTCGACCCTGCCGCCCACGAGCCGGGCTCCTTGGAAGGAGATGGTCGCGTCGTCGGTGAAGACGGCCTCGTGGAAGTGCACCGCCGTCAAAGACGGCGCCGGTGAAGACCTCGCGGGCCGCCGTGTAGGCCGCACGCGCTGCGACGTGCTCGGCCGGGTCCTGGCCCTCCTCCGGCTCTTTCCCGGGATCGGGCGTGTACGGCAGGCGCAGCGCGGCGCATAGCACGTCGATGCACGTCTGGCGGCCCCGGGCCCAGTCGTCAGCAAGGCCGGCCATGGCGTAGGCCCCCGCCAGCCGTACCGCGGGTTCGTCGTGGCCGAGCTGGGCGGAGGCAGCCCCGAACCGTCCGTTGAACACCCGGGTGAGGTCGTCTCGGGTCCGCTGCTGTTCGAGTGCGGCACGACCGCGATCGCGGATCTCGGCGACTTCAGCCAGCTTCTGCCGTCGGTAGGCCATCACCGGAGCAAAGGCCCGCTCCTAGGAGGCGGTCGTCGACGCCGATGGCATCATCGAGGGGGCCTGCTACGAGCTGTGTGTGATCGTGTCGCTGATTAAGATCAGGTCATGCCTCTGACGGTGCAGGATGTCGACCGCTTCGAGATGGCGCGGCCCCGTCTGGAGGCCATCGCCTACCGCCTCCTCGGCTCCGCCTACGAGGCGCAGGACGTCGTCCAGGAGACGTTTCTGCGCTGGCAGGCCGCCGACGTCGACCGGGTCGAGGTCCCTGAGGCCTGGTTGACGAAGGTGCTCACCAACCTGTGCCTCAACCAGCTCGCCTCCGCTCGGGCGCGCCGCGAGACCTATGTCGGCCGGTGGCTCCCCGAGCCGCTGCTCGCGGGGGACCCTCTGCTCGGCCCGGCCGACA
The DNA here is from genome assembly GCF_040651755.1 of Actinomadura sp. NPDC048394. Classification (NCBI taxonomy): domain Bacteria; kingdom Bacillati; phylum Actinomycetota; class Actinomycetes; order Streptosporangiales; family Thermomonosporaceae; genus Actinomadura; species Actinomadura sp. NPDC048394. Next base: position 110,982 of record NZ_JBEZJL010000031.1, read on the forward strand.
CCGTCGAGCAGCGCGAATCGGTGTCGTACGCGGTCCTCACCCTCATGGAGCGCCTGTCTCCGAGTGAACGGGCCGTCTATGTGCTGCGGGAGGCGTTCGACTACCCGCACCGGGAGATCGCCGAGATCCTCGACATCACCGAGGCCGCCAGCCAGCAGATCTTTCACCGCGCCAAGAAGCACCTCGCGCACGGCAAGGCCCGCCAGGAGATCGACGAGGCCGCCGCCTTCCGGGTCGTCGAGGAGTTCCTCGCCGCCGCCACCAGCGGCCGGACCGGTGAGCTCGTACGCCTGCTCACCAAGGACGCCGTCTCGGTCGGCGATGGCGGAGGGAAGGTCCCGGCCCGCACCAGGGCGTTCGAGGGGGCCGCCGCGGTCGCGCAATTCATGCGGGGGCTGTTCAAGCCCGCCGAGGCCAAGCGCGCCATCGTCGGCGGCTCATCCGAGATCTACGCCTGGTCCGCCAACGGCGAACCCGCCGTGGTGGCCGTCGTGGAGGGCCGGGTCGTCGCCATCATGTGCCTGGAGGTCACCGCCGAGGGCATCACCGCCTGCAGGACCCAGGCGAACCCCGACAAGCTCGAACGCGCGACCGAGCAGTGGGCGGCGGCCGACCATGGCCGGCCCCTGCTGCTGGTGTGACGTGGTTCACAGCTGATTCCTGTCAGCAATCGGCGGGCCATCCGGTTCAAGTGGCGAACCCGAACCGGAGACCGAAGGAGCCGATGATGAGAGTGCTGGTGGCAGGGGCGACCGGAGCGATGGGCAAGGAGCTGCTGCCGCGTCTGGTCGACGCGGGGCACGAGGTGTTCGCCATGGTCCGCAGCGAATCCGGCAAGGCCGCGGTCACGCGGATGGACGCGGTGCCGGTCATCGCCGACGCGCTCGACAGCGCCCAGGTCGGGAAGGCCGTCCGGGAGGCGAACCCGGAGGTGATCGTCAACCAGCTGACCGCCATCGGGCACATCGACACCCGCCACTTCGAACGCAGCTTCGCCGCCACCGACCGGCTGCGGATCGAGGGCACCGACAACCTGCTCGCCGCCGCGCGCGACACCGGAGTACGACGGTTCATCGCCCAGAGCAACGGCGCGTTCACCTACGCCCGGACCGGCGGCCCGGTCAAGACCGAAGAGGACCCCCTGGACCGCTCACCGGTCGCCCAGATGGCGTCGATGATCGCCGCGGTCGAGTACATGGAGAAGGCCGTGCTGGGCGCCGACGGGATCGAAGGGATCGTGCTGCGCTACGGCGCGTTCTACGGACCCGGCACGTCCATGGCGCCGGGCTCGGAGCAGCTGGAGATGATCCGCAAGCGCAAGTTCCCGGTCGTCGGTGACGGCGGCGGGGTGTGGTCGTTCGTCCACATCGCCGACGCCGCCGACGCCACGGTGGCGGCGGTGGAGAACGGCGGCCGCGGTGTTTACAACGTCGTCGATGACGACCCCGCCCCGGTCGCCCAGTGGCTCCCGGAATTGGCCGCGATGCTCGGCGCCAAGAAGCCGATGCGCGTGCCCCGGTTCATCGGACGGCTGGCCGCCGGACCCGCCGGTGTCGTGCTCATGACCGAACTGCGCGGCGCGTCCAACGCCAAGGCCAAGCGCGAACTGAGCTGGGCTCCGTCCCACCCCAGCTGGCGCCAAGGACTTCGGGCGGGGATGTGACCTGCAGAGCGCCATCGCCGACCGGGCAGGAGCGTCGCTGCGCCAACTGCGGCGGGCAGTTGCGAGCCGGACAAAGGTGGGCGTGCGGCCGAGCGGAACGAACACAGGTGGGTGGGCCCCAGCCACCGCTCAGGCGGACGGTTCGGGTTCAGACATCGATCTGCCTAGCCGTCAAGCAGGGGCCCTGAGCCGGAACCCGAAAGCTGCCGCCTCGTCATAGGTCTGTCGGGTTTGGAGGCAGTGGTGAGGGCAGCCGATCATGCGTTCGAAGGTGTGGCGAAGCGTGCTGGAATGCCGGTCCCCGATCTCTCGTCGATGGTCGACTTCGGCGTCACCTTCGGCCTTCTCGCCGACGGTAACAAGCTCATCATCGCAGACAAGATCGATATCACCCTGGACGTCCAAGCATCCCCGACCTCCTGAGACACCGATCGGCAACGTTCCGCAAGTATCGGTGACGGGAGGGTCGGTGCGGTCGGTTTCCTTGAGCACTCGGCGCAAGCTGGTGCGGGCGGCGGCCAGGCCAGGTCCTCTCGAGTTCGTCGACCTGGGCCTGGAGTTTCCGGTTGGCGGTGCTGGCCTGGTGGTGCTGGCCTGGTGGTGGTGAGTTCGTCGATCCGCTCGACGAGCGGTCTTGCTGGAGATCTGGCCGGGCTGCTCGCCGAGCCGGTCTCGGATGTGATCGCGAAGTTTGTCGCGTTCGGCACGGAGCAGTTCGATCTGCTCGCGGGCGAGTTGCAGGTCGGTGGCCAGACTGCCCGAGCCGGCTGTCAGCCCGGCTCGCCCGTCGCAGGCAGGCTGGGCGACCTGACATTGGATCGCGGCGTCGACGTGCTCACGGACACCGTCGGCGTAGGCGAGCCAGGTCGACACCTTTGCTCGGTCTGGTTCTGAACTGCATCACCCTGTGGCGGCAGTTCCGGTCGGTTGGTCGTAGCCCACGGCTTGCTGGATTCGCGCTATGAGGTGGGGCCTCAGGTGACGACGAAGTACCGGCCCGGCGCGGCTGGTGGAAGTCGCCAAGCCCGGGGCGTCGCCAGTGGCGGGGTGTTCGGATTGCGGGGGCGAAGTCCCCTTACCGAGGTGGCACCCTCAACCCGGACGTGGCTCATATACCCGACGAATCCACTATGTCCCGTCCTGGAACACCCGAAGCACCGATAAGCAGCACAAGACCGCACTCTACGGGGAGACGACCAACCTGCGCCGCATCCGCTGCCTAGCTGGTAATACGCCTCAGGCGGCGGCTGGTGAGAGCTCCTTTCCAACAGGTCGACTCCGCCCAGCCTGTTGACGCGACTTTTCGTTCCGATGCTGCTCTGACCCCGTATCACCGCGGCGGGTCGCTGGTACCCGTCGCGGATGGAGCCTCAGGACTTACAGGAAAGGATGTCAGGGAGTTGGAACGTGGAGAGCTCGACGACCTGGGCATCCAGCCCCTTCACGACCCGACGTATCCACCATCGGCCGATGAGCGAGGTGCCCTGGTCAGCTTGAACAGATTCTTCTGCCAGCTCGCAAAGCCTCTTACACGATTCTAGATATCCCTCATACTGCGGCCATTCTGAGGTGTCCGCCAGTTCCAGCAGCCGTTCGGCGCTGTAGACATGACCACGCAAGCATGCCAGTGCCTGCGTGGCCTTTCGAGTCTCCCAGGTCCAGGTCCCCTGCTTGGCGCCTAGCTTTTGCATGGCCGTCAGCAAGTCGCGAGCCTGAGAGCGGACACCTCGGTGGGCTCCCCGCAGAGCCTGCGCCAGGCTGGGCGAGCTGCTCCTGGCTCGTAGCGCCCCGCCCAGCTCAGCCCGATCATCGCAGTGAGCACGTCGATCGCCTTCTTGACTATTTCCTTGCGAAGACGTCGTCGACGGCGAGAACGCTCAGCCCGACTGCGGCCAGAGCGAGCACAAGGTTGGACAGCAGCTCGACGACCGTGTCCAGGACGCGGCGGGCGCGTTCGCGCCAGTCGACGTTGGCTGGACCAACACCCCACCCCACGTCCCGGCCGGTTGACCTGGTGGCCCGGAGCGCTTCACGCTCCGGGCCACCTGGGCCATCGGCGGCGCTCAGCGGCCGAGCCCCTCCGAGAGCGCCCTGGGCCTTGCGCGCCGGGAAGGGCTCCACGGGATCTCCGACGCAGACGCGGACATCGCGCTCGCCATGGCCAACCACACCGCTCCCTGACCCGAGGCCACCACGATCGGCTTGGGGCTGCCGTGGGTGAAGCGCCGGAGCAGTTGCTCAGCCTCCGCCGTCTCGAGCCGCTCAGCGAAACCACCGCGGCCGGCCCCGGAGTTTCAGCGCCGCCACCGCCCGCTCGTGCAGCTTCCGGACGGCGTCTTCGGTGTCCTGACGGGCCTGCCCGTAGCGGTCCGGTCCGGCGAGGATCGCGTCCGCCAGCGCCTTCAGCACCTCCCGCGGCACCTCCGCCCGCCGGTGGGTGTCGTACAGCGCGAAGTCGATCGGTCCGTGTCGGTCCGAACCCGGAAGCGCGCGATCCCCGGGACCGTCACGATCTCCGCCCGTTGGAACGCCGGGTTCCACTGCCTGCCTCGCCGGGGTGGGATGTCGTCTATCACGACGTGCGCGGTCGCGAGGTCGCAGCTCCGCAACCCGTCGCGCATGTGGGCGTGCAGGACCGTCCCGTCCAGCCACGCCGCGGGATGGGCGAACCGGCGGCGCAGGCGTGGCACCGAAGGCCATACCACGGCGGTGGCGATCAGCACGCCCACGCCACCCGCCCAGGCGGCGGCGCCCACCCGCGGACAGCACCCCATCGTCACGCCGACGGTGAAGGCGGCTCCCAGAGCGGCCGCCATGAACGCTCCGACGGCCAGCCCGGCGATGGCGCCCGCCTTCCGCGCGCCGGTGAGACCGTTCAGCACGACGACGATCCCCGGCTCCACGCGGCGACCTCCTTGTCAGCGGAAGGACGAATCGATCACCGCCTCCCACGCGGCGCCGAGCGATTATGCCGCCGTTTTCCTCATTTCTGCGAGCATGCAGCGCGACGGCGCTCACCTAGGTGATCGCTCGGGCCGGCGTGGCGAGGCGTTGAAACCCCAACTCGGCAGTCATCGGCACCTCTCTGTTCGCCACTGTTGACATCGAGAGGGCCAATTACCGTAAAGGGTCGTGAGTACGCGCACACCAGCCACCTGATGGCAATGCGGCTCGTCTACTCCGGGCACGGTACCGGCAGGACTGTCAGTAGCGGGACGCCGCGTTGTTCTCAGCCCAGAGCTTCTCGGCGTCGGAGCCCGCGGGGGGCGGCGCGATCCCGTTGATCATCCAGAGGTCTTCGCTGGTCTCGTCGACGTGGAACTCCCAGTGCAGCCCTGCGTGCCGTTCGAGGTAGGGCTCCAGCATGCCCTTGATCCACTGGGCGTTCCGGCGTCGGCTCTCCCGGTCGGGGCTGCGCCGGGCGATGTGGTCGATGGCGATGCGAACCCCGAGCGGGGCGGGTTCCCCGCCGACGTAGAAATCCTCGGGCCGGGTCTCATGGAACAATGTGACCACATAGAACCGAGGCAACCCGACCTTTTCATAGTGATCGGCTATGTGTGCGGCGAGTCGGTGCTTTTCCTCGTCGGCGAAGATTCCGGGTGTGTGATGAATAGTCCACAACGGCATGATGGTTCGCCACTCCTCGATTGTTGGGTTGGGATGTTCAACGGGCGATCGAGAAGGCCAGGTGCTCCACAGGGCCGGACAGCGCCGCCTTGGCGGCGACAGTGGCGTCGTCGGCGAGCACCTCCGTGGCCCCGGCCTCCAGACCGTCGACGATCCGCGCGGCCACCTCGCCCGGCGTCGCCTTCGGCAGCTCGATGGCGGAGACCATCTCGGTGTCGATGAACCCTGCGTGTACGCCGACGACCTGGGTGTTCTGGCGCGCCAGTTCGAGTCGGAGCGAGTTCGTGACGGACCACGCCGCCGCCTTGGACGCCCCGTAGGCGCCGCTACCGGCCAGCCAGGACAGCACGGAGTGCATGTTCACCAGTGCGCCCCCGCCGTTCGCGGCAAGGATCGGCGCGAACGCCCGCGCCATCCGCAGCGACCCGAAGACGTTGACGTCGAAGGTCACGACGGCGCGCTGGAAGTCACCCGTCAGCAGCGGGCCGGGCAGCAGGATCCCAGCGTTGTTGAACACGATCTCGGCGTCGGCGGCGGCCTCCGCGAGTGCGGCGACCGACGCCTCCGAGCGGACGGGTCTTCCCCCCGAACCGTGGACACCGGTTGCTATGCGGCTTGCGCCACCTTATGTGACTGCTGTTCGTAGGTGATCGGACTCATCTGGCCCAG